>NZ_JBEZWU010000012.1:0-221513 GCF_040637655.1 Streptomyces sp. NPDC028722 | reverse complement strand
CTGACGATCGCTGCCCGAGACGCGTTCCCCACCACGAGACCATGATCCAAGATCACGGGCTCGACGTCCCACCCGCTTACCGTGCACGAGCTCGTTAGGGAAGTCTCGTTCGCGATGGAGGCGGGCCACGGACATGGATTCATCGGTGTGACCCGCCGTACCGTCTGCTGGTCGCGGCCGTTTCAGGCCTGGTATCCGGGCTGGAGCCTCAGTTGTCGGCCAGGTTGCGGTCCAGGAGCGAGAGCAGGCGATCCCAGTGACGCTTGCTCCCGAAGGCGCTGAAAGCGTCGGTGTCGGACATGGTGAAGCCGTGGACGGTGCCGGGGTAGATCTCGGAGGTGTAGTCGACACCTGCCGTATCCAGGGCCTGGTTGAGCTCGCCGAGGGCCTCAGGTGTCATGTCGCCTTCGGCGTGGCCGAGGTGGACCTGGGCGGTGAGCTCGGAGAAGAGGTTGGCTCCATCGACACCTACGGGGCTGTGGAACGCGGCGACGGCCGCCACCTGGTCGGGGTGGGCCGCGGCGGTGCGCATCGCGTAGAGGCCGCCCATGCAGTAGCCGGTCACCGCGACCGGTCCGGCGCCGACCTCGGGCTGGGTGGTGAGGAACCTGAGGTAGGCGTCGGCGTCGCTCAGGACACGTTCGGCAGTGTGCGCCTCGATCAGGGGCATCAGCTGGGCGAAGACCGCGGGCCGGACCTCTTCACCGATGTACTCGGGAAGCTCGACCAGCGGTGCCGGGCCGTGCCGGTAGTAGGAATTGGGGACGAGCACGTAGTAGCCGTGCCCGGCCAGTTCGCGGGCCATCTCCCGCAGCGCGGGCCGGATACCGATGCCGTCCGCGTACATCAGCACCCCTGGGTGCCGCTCGCTGTGGTCGGGGAAGGCGGCGAAGGCGTCGGCCTGGCCGTCCGTGGTGGGAATGCGCAGCGTCGTGGTAGGCATGAATGCTCCTGTCGTGGTTGATGTGCAGAGCCTGTGATCAACACGACGGAGGCGGAGCCCGCGCAACGGCCCAAGTGCCTCGGTCGAACAGCGGGCCCACACCAGCCCGTACGGCGCTCAGAAGAGCCCCGGGTCACCGATCCGTGTGTGGCGCAAGGCCGTCCCGGTATTCATGGCCGTACAGCGTAGCCCACCGGATATGAGCCGACGCCTGCATTCCAGCCCGAGCGGATGCCTCGATGGATGAGAACCGGTGCGCGCCGCATGCGACACAGAGAATCCGACCGCCGGCAGCGAGGGACGGGGCGCCGCAAGCCGTGATCGGTGATCGTCCGGTTCAGGACGCGGCGTTCGGCCAGTTCCTGGGCGGCGTTCGTGATCGCTGAGCTGGCCCGGTTGAACGCGCAGTCGAAGCGGGATTTCACCCTCTCGTAGCGGGCCTGGATCGGGATGGGCCGTTCTTCCAGACGGATGCGGATGGCGATCGTGTGGACCACGAACGTGCGGAGGGGTGTCAGTGCATCGATCCGCCCGAGTTCGCAAAGACGATCAGGAAGATAGCGAGGGCGATGAACACGGCAATGAAGAGCAGAGCGCAGCCCGTGCTCGCGGCGAGCTTCGCTGGAGCCGGGACCTTGGCGGTGGCGCGTTCGGGGCGCTCCGGCAGGTAGTGCACTGTCACGATGTCACCCTCGACCCTGGTTGACGGACCGTCCGTCTCGTCGAACCGGATGACGCGCCCGTCCCGTGTCGTGAACTCGTAGACGTGGTGCAGCGTTGTGCTCACCATGTCGTCTCCGCTGCGGCTGGTTGTCGTGTACGACCTGATACACCGTGCCTCGGCCGTAAGCCCACTGGACCAGGCACTGCTGATATCACGAGAACGGCGAAGCACGACGACGGCACCGTACACGGCGAGGGCGATCAGAAGGAGGGGGACGACGCTGAACAGAACTGCCATGGGATCCCCCAGGTCGTGCGCTTGCCCTGAATGATCGGTGTACCGGGGAAGGTACCCGGAGGGTCCTCGGATCCATTAGCAAGCAGGTCAGAAGTCCGGCATGTTCACGCTGACGGCCTGTCGTCGCGATGCTGGAGCCGAGCGTTGCCGTGCCGATGTGCCACGCGATCCGCCGGCCGGTGATTTCTAGGACTAGGACCCGGCCGCACGCCCAGCCGGACAACGCGCAGCCCGGCGCTCACACTGCCCGGACACCGCGCATTCCTGCCCACCCGAAGCGGTACTGCACGCCCGCCAGCCGCTGTACGACCACCGCCCAGCCTGGCGGGGCATCACTCACCCCCGTACCGGACGACCTGCCAGCCGACGCCCCCACGCTCGGTCCTGGCCGACAGCGGCGGCATGTACCGGACGCACCGCTTCGCCACCGCAGCTGGCGTGCGGGGAGCTTGCTCGGTTCGCGGAGGCTCACTGTCCGGTGCGGCCGGACCGGAGTACGGTCGCGCGGAACGACGCGACCACGGGGCGCAGATCGACTCGGTGCCATGTCGCCCACAGTTGGACGCACTTGCGGTGCCAGGGGAGTTCACGTACAGCGACGGATTCCGACATGCCGCGGACCATGCTCCGCTGCACGAGCGCGAGTCCGAGCCCGGAGGCGACCAGACCCAGCGCGGTCAGTGGCTCCGCGGCTTCCATGCGGATGTCCGGGGTGAACCCGGACGCGGCGCACGAAGCGACGAAGGTGTCACGCCAGCCCGGGTCCTGGAGGTTCTCGACGGCGATCCACGGCTGGCCGTCGAGGTCCTGCGGCGTCAGCTCCGTCCGGTCGGCCAGAGGATGGCGGGCCGGCAGGACGAGCAGCAGGGGGTCTTCCAGCAAGGGCGCGGCCAGCAGGTCGGGATCGTCTCCCGGCGGGGGTTCCTGGACGAGGGCGATGTCGAGGCTGCGTTGGCGCAGGCCCTCGAACTGCTCGGCGGGAGGCAGGCTGTACAGGGCGACGTGGATTCCGGGGCGTTCGTCGTGCAGCGCGCGCAGCGCGCCGGGCAGGATGCCGGTGTGCATGGCGTCGGCGATGTAGCCGATGCAGAGACCGCCCTCCTCACCTCGGCCGAGTCGGCGCCCCAGGTTCTCCAGGCGGTCCGCGTGCCGCAGCAGCGCCTGGGCCTCGGCCAGGAAGACCCGCCCGTCCGACGTCAGCCGGATCCGCTGCTGGCCGCGCTCGAACAGGGTGAGTCCGAGGTTCTTCTCCAGTTGGGCGATCTGCCGGCTGAGCGGTGACTGGGAGATGTGCAGCCGCTCGGCGGCGCGGCCGACGTGTTCGGTCTCGGCGACCGCCACGAAGTAGTGCAACTGGCGAAGATCGAGCATGTAAGACCTCTGAGGACTCAAGTGTGTCCAAGCAAGTCTTGGACAGTCTCAAGTAGGGATCCTAGCCTCGAACACGTTGGGACGACGGACCGCCCCGGTGGGCCTTTCCGTCGCATTACGTACAGCAGCAAGGATCTTCTACATGTCCATCACCTCCCTCCTGCCCGGCGCATTGGGCTTCGGCACCGCACCGCTGGGCAACATGTTCCGGGCCATCCCCGACGAGGAGGCCGCCGCCACCGTCGAGGCCGCCTGGGAGCACGGCATCCGCTACTTCGACACCGCCCCCTTCTACGGTGCGGGTCTGGCCGAGATCAGGCTGGGCGAGGTCCTGGCCGCTCACCCGCGGGACGCGTTCGTCCTGAGCACGAAGGTCGGCCGCGTCATCCTCGACGAGGTGGAGGATCCGTCCGCCCGTGACCTGGGCGAGAAGGGCGGACTGTTCGCACACGGCCGCCCGAACAAGATCGTCGACGACTACACGGCGGAGGCCACGCTGCGCTCCGTCGAGGACAGCCTGAAGCGGCTGAGGACGGACCGGCTGGACATCGTGTGGGTGCACGACGTCGCCCAGGACTTCCACGGCGACGAGTGGCTGGCCGTCTACGAAACGGCCCGCACCGGTGCCTTCCGTGTCCTCCAGAGGCTGCGCGACGAGGGCGTCATCAAGGGCTGGGGCCTGGGAGTCAACCGTGTCGAACCCCTCGAACTGACCCTCGACCTCGACGAGCCGAAGCCGGACGCGTTCCTGCTCGCCGGCCGCTACACCCTCCTCGACCACGAGCGCGCCCTGCAACGGCTGCTGCCGGCAGCAGCCGCACAGAACGTCGACATCGTGGTCGGCGGGCCGTACAGCTCCGGCGTCCTCGCGGGCGGGCAGCACTTCGAGTACCAGCAGGCACCACCTTCCGTCATCGCGAAGGTGGAGCGGATCAAGGCTCTCACCGCGGAGCACGGCGTCAGCATCAAGGCAGCCGCGCTGCAATTCTCCCTGGCCCACCCGGCCACCGCGGCGGTCATCCCCGGAGCGACGCGGCCGAGCCGCATCGCCGAGGACGTCGCCGCGCTCGGGGAGACGGTTCCGGAGGCCTTCTGGACGGCCCTGCGCGAGGAAGGGCTGATCGCCGAGGACGCCCCCGTACCCACCGTCTGACCCCCTCCGGCCTCCAAGGAGACGACCATGGCCCACACCACCGCATCCCTCGACATCCCCGTCGGCCCCGACCGGGTCTGGCAACTTGTCGGCGGCTTCGGCTCGCTGCCGGACTGGCTGCCGTACATTCCGCAGAGCAGGCTCGGTGAGGGCGGCCGCGTCCGCACCCTCACCAATGAGGAAGGCGGCGTCATCGTCGAACGTCTCGAAGCGTTCGACCACGAGGCGCGCACCTACAGCTACTCCATCCTCCAGGCGCCCTTCCCCGTCACCGACTACCGCTCCACGCTGACCGTGCACGAGGTGCCCGGCTCCGGGGCGTCCCGAGTGGAGTGGTCCGGCACCTTCACCCCCGCGGGGGTCGGCGACGACGAGGCGACCGCCCTCTTCCACGGCATCTACACCGAGGGGCTGGCCACACTGAAGCAGGCGCTCGGCGTCTGAGGGACATGTGCGGGCAGTGCCCCGGGCCGTGCCGCCGGGCAGGCGTCAGCCGCCCGGCGACACGGCCCGGCCCGCCGGACCCGGCGATCGGTGTGCAGGGGTGGACGCCACCGGCTTCCCCGACGACCTGGCGCGGAGGCCGGCAAGCCGCTCGGAACGCCGCCCACGCCCCGCCCCACCGCCGCTCCGCGTGACGCTGGTCGGCCACAGTTACGGCGGGATGGTGATCTCCGCCCGTCGCCGACCGTGCCCGCGGCCGGGTCTCACGACGTATGTACCTCGACGTCTACGTGCCGCGCGACGGCGAGTCCTGCTGGTCGTCGACCACCGAGCGCTACCGGCAAGCGTTCATCAATGGTGCTGCGTGCACCGGCTCCGCCGTGCTTCCGCCTGCCGGTGGTGATCCCCGCCGCCGCCCCCATCCGCTCGCCTCGTTCCTGCGCAGACGATCCGGCTCACCGGTGCCGCCGACCAGGTGCCGCGCCGCGAGTGCATCTACTGCTCCGGATGAAGGCCGACAGCAGCGCGGGCCCGTGCGCGGCCTCGGATCGGGCACCGCCGGTGAGTGTGACGGCGAACGGGGGGTCCGCGGCGGTCGACGGTCAGGGGCCCGGAAGGGCGCCCCGCGCGTTCCGCATCGCGGCGGCCAGAACCCCACGCCGCTGCCTGCGGCGCCGCTACCCGGGCCCCGCCGCATCATGCGCCATCCGCCCGATTCCCTTCTTTCGGGTGCACATGCCCGGCTTCATCCGCCGGCCCCCTGACGGAGAGCGATAGTGGTGGGGCCGCCGGAGCTTCCCCCGGACACGGTGGCATCCCCCCGATCAGCGCTGTAGCAGAGGTGACAAGCATGCCCACCACCGAGGCCAACGACCGCGTCCAGCTCGTCTTCTCCCTGTTCGACGCCGACGGCAACGGCGTTCTGGAGTCCGACGACTTCGAGCTGATGGGCAAGCGGGTCATCACGGCGGTGCCCGAGGCCGGCGACGGGGCGAAGGACGAGATGCTGGACGCCTTCCGCCGCTACTGGGAGACGCTCGTCCGTGAACTGGATGCCAACGGCGACGGGCGGATCAGCCCCGAGGAGTTCACCGCCGTGGTGCTCGCCCCCGAACGGTTCGACGCCACGGTCGACGGCTTCGCGGACGCCCTGGCCGCCATGGGCGACCCGGACGGCGACGGCCTGGTCGAGCGCGCTCACTTCACCGCCCTGATGACGGCCATCGGATTCCAGCGCCCCAACATCGACGCCCTGTTCGACGCCTTCGAACCGGTCGCCGGTGACCGCATCCCCACGGTCACCTGGGCGGACGGCATCCGGGACTACTACCGCCCGGAGAAAGCCGGCATCCCCGGCGACCACCTCACCGCGGGCACGGCCCGGTGACCCGCCCCCACGTTCCCGCGCCAGAAGGCGAATCACGTGTCGCCAGGCCCGTCATCGGCCTGGCGGTGGGCCGGGGGACCGGGCCCGAGCTCGCGGACGTCTTCGAGCGGGTGCTCGGCGCGCTGACCGCCGGTCATCCGCACGGCGTGGCGATCGAACGCTCCCCCCGCCTCTACCACTCCTACGTCTCGCTCCGTGCCGAACGGGACGTGGCCAGGATCCGTGCGCTGACCGCCGACGACGCGGACCATTATGAGCGGTTCTGCCGCACCCGGGCCGAGCAGGGCACCGAGGCGATCTTCCGCACCGCCATCAACGCTCAGTCCCTCTACCTCGTCCGGCAGCGGCTGCGCGCCGTGAAGGTCGATCTCCTCACCGACGCCGGGCGCTCCCTGCTCCTGGTGCGGGACCAGGCCCAGGGGTTCTACACCGGGGACAACCGGCACACGCCCGGCGAGGTCATCCGCACCATGACCTTCAGCCGGGAGATCACCGAGGCCGTCGTCACCTACGCCCTGCGGCGCGCCCGGCACGCGTGGCCGGACGGCCACCTCGACCGTATCGTCATGGCCTACAAGTTCCACCTGCTGGACGGCGCCCTCGACGCCTGGGTGGCCGACCTCGCCGACCGGCTCGGCATACGCATCGACCTGTTCCAGCCGGACACGGTCAACCGCAACCTGATCACCCACGGCCTTCCCGACCGCACGCTGATCGTCGCCGGGAACGAGTGGGCCGACATCATGCACGTCATGCTGCTCGACCGGTTCGGCTCCGGCCGGCAGGAGAACCACTGCACCGAGAACGTCTGCCTCGCACCCGGCCCGGCCGGTCTGGTCGAGTACCAGACGGTGCACGGGTCCGCCGACGACCTGGCGGGGCGTGAACTGGTCAACCCGGTGGCGACCATCCGCGCGGCGGCGCTCGTCGCGGAGCGCCACGCCGGCTCCCCGGGAGCGGTACGGGCCACCGAGCGGTCGCTGCGAACGCTGGACGAGCGGGGCGTGCACACCCCGGACCTCGGCGGGCGGCACTCCACCACCGCCGTGGTCGACGCACTGCTCGACTGCCTCGACGTGCCAGGATCCGACGGGACGCCACAGGACACCGCCCTGGTCGGCGGGTCATGACCGGCGGGGAACCGGACGGGACGGCCCTGGTCGTGGTGGACCTACAGAACGACTTCTGCACCGGCCCGACGGCCCTGACCCGTTTCGGCAAGGACCCGGCCGTGCTGGACGCGGCCGTCGCGGGTAGTGTCCGGGCGGTGGGCCTGGCCCGCGAGCGCGGTGTGGAAGTGGTCTTCGTACGGTTCGTCGGCGATCCCGAGTACCAGGGGGCCGCCTGGCGGTTGCGGGACCGTGCCCTCGACAAGCGGCCCAAGTGCCTGGAGGGTTCCTGGGGCGCGGAGTTCCACGCCGTCGCCCCGGCCCCGGGCGAGCGGATCTTCACCAAACGCGCCTGCTTCGACGCTTTCCTGGGCGACGGCTTCGAGGAGCACCTCACCGCGCGGGGGGTGGGCCACTTGGTGCTCGCCGGGCTCTACGCGGACGTGTGCGTGGACTCCACCGCCCGTACCGCGTTCCAGAAGGGCTTCCACGTGACCGTCCTGTCCGACTGCACCGCCGCGCTGCACCTGCCGTACGACGCCGTACTGCGGTTCATGCGTGTCGTGTACGGCGCCCGGACCACCAGCGCGGACGACCCGCGGGCATGGACGGCATCCGTGTCCCGACCCCAGGAGGAGGGGTTGTGCGTCCTGCCGCCGGGCTGAACGCCGGTGTGGCGGAGGGTGTGGGCCGTACCGCCCTGCTGGTGGCCGCGGCCCGCGCCATCGAGACCCATCGCACCGACGCCCTGGCCCGGGACCCGTTCGCGGAGCACTTCGTGCGCGCGGCACCGGTCTCGGCCGGCTGGCCGGTCCGCCCGGAGCAGGTGCCCGCCGGTGAGGCCGACCCGTTGTGGGGCCGCCTCGGCCGGTATTTCGGATTGCGCACCCGGGTCCTGGACGAGCATCTGCTCGACTCCGTGGAGCGGGATGCCCGGCAGGTGGTGCTGCTGGGGGCGGGCCTGGACTGCCGGGCGTTCCGGCTCGGTTGGCCGCCGGGCTGCGCGGTGCATGAGGTGGACACGGCCGGCGTCCTGGCGTTCAAGCAGGCGGTGCTCGACGGGACCCGGGCCACCCCCACAGCCGGGCGCCGCACCATCGCGGCCGACCTCCGGCTCGACTGGAGCGAGGTACTGCTGAACGCGGGCTTCGACCCCGCCGCGCCCACGGCGTGGCTCGCCGAGGGCCTGCTGCTCTACCTCCCGGCGGCGGCCGAACGCCGCCTCATGGCCACGATCGGCCGACTGAGCGCGGCCGGCAGCACCCTTGCCTACGAGATCAAGGAGATCGCCGAGTCACCACGGGTACGGGCCAGTCCGGTCTATGCGGCGGCGCGACAGCGGCTCGGCATCGACCTGCTCGCCCTGTTCGACAGCGAGGCACGCCCCGACTCGGCGGGTGAACTCACCAAGAGGGGCTGGACGGTGGCCGTCCACACTCCGTACGACTTCACCGCCCGGTACGGCCGCGGTCCCCGCCCGGAACCGGACGACGCCCTGGCGGCCAACCGCTGGATCTTCGCCACGGCCCCGGCCTAGGAAGCGGTGGCCGACCGTCGCGACCGCGGTGGGGCCTCCGCGCACCCGGCGGGACCCGGCCGCCGCGGCTCGGCCTGCCCTGTCCTGACGGCGTCGTCAAGGCGAACGCCGATGACCACTGGCGCCGGGGCCCGGGAGTACATCGCCCAGCAGGCCGGCGGCCCGCCGAACTGATCGGCGGGCCGCCGGCCCGGTGGCCGCGGTTGGTGCCGCGGACCCGGCGGCGCGGCTGCTGCTCCTCGCACACCCGTCGGCGGGCTTCCGCTCAGCCCGCCGACGCGGTCACGAACGCCGGCTTCTGGAGCTGCCCGGCCGCGCCGTCCGGGCGGTGACGAGGTGGTTCAGCAGGCGCCGAGGTCCTGCCAGACGCCCCACTCGCCGGTGGTGCCGGGCTCCTCACCCGTCGTCCACCACTTGGCCTTCCAGTTGTGGCCCTTGTACGAGACCTGCTGGCCGCCGGTGTAGACGGTGGCCTTGGCCCACGGGGCGGCCGTGCACTGGCTGCCGGAGCCGCCGGTGATGGTCAGGGAGTAGGTCGCCGAGTGGCTTCCCGTGGCGCCCGCACCGGTCACGGTGACCGTGTAGGTGCCCGAGGCCGCGGCCGAGGTGGTGGCCAGGGTGAGCGTGGAGGAGCCGCCCGCGGTGACCGAGGTCGGGTTGAAGGAGGCGGTGACGCCCGCCGGGGCCCCGCTGACGCTGAGCTTCACGCTCTGGGCGTCGCCCTTCGTCACGGCCGTCTTCACCGTGGCCGTCGTGGACTGGCCGGCCGTCACGGTCCCGGAGGCCGGGCTGAGCGCGACGGAGAAGTCGTTGGACGGAGTGGTGGCGCCACCACCGGTGAAAGGCGCGAAGACGTGGGTGAAGTCCCACGTGTTCTGCTCGATGCCCGAGCAGTTGTCCGCGGCGGCACCGCCCGCGCAGCTGCCGTTGTCCCGCTGTAGCGCCCAGAAGGACAGGGTGTTGATGCCCTTGGCGACCGCCCAGTCGTACACGGTCCGGGCGTTGGCCAGGGTGAAGGTCTCCGCCTTGCCGAAGTCGTCGACGCCTGGCATCTCGGTGACACCGACCATGTTCCACAGCTGGGCCGGGCTCTTGCCCGGGTACAGCTGGGCGAGCAGGTCGTACAGGCCCTGGGCGGCGGTCTGGGTGTCCTTCGCCATGTCGTGGGGCTGGTTGTCGTAGTAGTCGAACGTCATGAGGTTCACGACGTCGACCCGGGCACCGTTGCTCACCGCGTTGCGCAGCAGTGCCTCGCCGCTGTCCGCGAGGCCGTGGGTGGTGGTCGGCAGGGTGTAGGAGATCTCCACCTTGCGCCCGTTGGCCGCCGCCCAGTCCTGGACCACCTTGATGGCCTTGTTGCGGCGGTCGATCGCGGCGGTGTTGTCGAGCGAGTCGACCTCGATGTCCATGTCGAGCCGCGAGAGGTCGTAGGTGGTGATGACCTTCTCGTACGCGGCGGCGATCTGCTGGACGTCGGTGCAGCTGTCGGCGATCTCGGTGCCGGTGGTGTCGGCCGTGTAGCCCCCGAACGAGGGGATGACGTCGCCGCCGTTGCCCTGGATCGTCTTGATGTCGGCGCCGAAGGTAGAGGCGGCGACCGGCATGCTCGTGTCGCCGTTCCAGTACGGCGTGCAGGAGCCCTTGGAGGCGGTCTGCAAGAACGCCATCGTCAGGTGCTTAGCGCCCGACTGGGCGGACAGGGCGGCGGGGCTTTCACCGGTCCAGGCCTCGAAGTAGGGGGCGAAGACGTGGTTCGGCAGTGGTGTCGCGGCCTGGGCGGTGCCGGTTCCCGTGAGGGCGAGGCCCATCGCGGCCGCCATGGTGGCGGCTGCGGTGAGGGCCGCGCGGAAGGGAAGCACGAGTCTCATGTCAGTCCCGGTGTGTGGTGGGGAGGGTGGCCAAGGTCCGTGTGCGGGGCGGGTGTTGCCGACTACTGGAATAACGCCCGTCAGACGGGTGGGTCAATGGTCTGGACCAAGAAGGGACTAGACCAATTTGCGGAGCCTGCGCGCCCATTGCCTGTCCAGAGCGCCCGGCGGTGGACTGGACCACTCACGAATGTTCGACGGCTCGTCAGCGGGCGCCCCACGCCTTCGGCCGCGGGACTCGCGGACGGTGGGCGCGGGAGTCGGCGACCGGGGGCGTGGAGGCGGCTCACGCGGACGTCGGCGTGTTCCGGGACCATGCCCCGGTCGGCCCCCCGGCGCCGGCCCGCCGCCGGGCGGGAAGCAGGGACGCCAGCGCCCAACGCCCCGGGCCGAGAGCGGCGATGAGGAGGAAGCACCAGCAGAACATCGCCGCCGGTTCTCCGCCGTTCTCGATGGGGAGGACCCCGTGGGCCTGGTGCACGTCGAAGTAGGCGTACGCCATCGACCCCGAGCACAGCACGGCCGCGACGCGGGTTGCGAGACCACTCAGAACCAGCGCGCCGCCGACCAGTTGGATGGCTGCGGCCCACCAGCCGGGCCATGCTGCGAAGTGCGGCTCCGCGCCGTGCGGACCGCCCAGGACGCCGAACAGGGCCGCTGCTCCGTGACAGGCGAACAGCAGCCCCACGACGATCCGGAACAGTCCGAGCACGTGCTCCTTGCTTCTTTCCAGCGCTTCCATGGGAGGTGCTCCTCTCTCGCGCAGCGACCTCGGGGGCGCTGCGCCGCGGTGGGGGCTGTGCGAGCTGGATCGCGTTTGCGGGCGTACCGGGCCTGACGGCGTCGGTGTGTGGTGCTCGGGGCGGCGCTCCGGTGGATGACGCAGGTGCGTCGGACGCTGCCGCGCCGCGGGGTGGCGAGGGTTCGGATGTCGCCGGGGGCACGCAGGTGCAGTCGAACTGTGAACCATCCGAGTCAGAGTCGTCTAGACCAATACGGAGAAAAGTTCGGGGGCTCGGCGTGGCGCGCCAAGTGCGGCCTCCGGATCGGCAGTCGCCTTGCCGGGCCTCTTGACCGCGCCCGGTCCGAGGCTATGGTCTAGACCTAGTGGGCGTCAGGTCCAGACCTGCGTCGGCCCCCGCCCCCGGCCCATGGCGTCGTTCGCGCGCCCCTGCGGCGCGGTGTGGCCCGCGCCGCGCGTCAACCTGCCCGCGTGCCTCGCCGGTCCCGGCGGAGCGCGTGGCCGGTGCGGACCGCGCGTCCCGCGCACGATCGGCGAGGCCGGACTTCACAAGCGACGGTTTTGACACACACCGAAGGAAGTGGCACGGCATGAACACGAAAAGACGAGTGGCTCTCACGATCGGCGCACTGGTCGCTCCGGTGCTCGCTGTCGGCCTCCCGGCGAGCACGGCCAGCGCCCACGGCTGGGTGACGTTGCCGGCGAGCCGGCAGCAGCAGTGTGCCGAGGGTGTCGTCGACTGCGGTCAGATCAAGTACGAGCCGCAGAGCGTCGAGGGGCCGAAGGGTCTCCAGAGCTGTAGTGGCGGGCACGCGGAGTACGCCGAGCTGGACAATGACAGCAAGGGCTGGAAGGTCACGCCGGTCGGCACGACGGCGACGTTCACGTGGCACAACACGGCCCGGCACTCCACCGCCAACTGGCAGTACTTCATCGGTGGTCAGAAGATCGCCGAGTTCGCCGGCGGCAACCAGCAGCCGGCCGCGGACGTCAGCCAGCAGGTGAACTTCGGCAACTTCACGGGCCGTCAGAAGGTGCTCGCCGTCTGGAACGTCGCGGACACGGCCAACGCCTTCTACTCCTGCGTCGACGTCAACATCGGCGGCGACAGCGGCGGCGGGACCGGCGGCGGGACCGGCGGTGGTGGGACCACCTGCGCCGCTTCGGCCTGGGACCCCGCACGCGTCTACAACGGCGGCGACACCGTCACGTACGGCGGCCACACCTGGCGCGCCAAGTGGTGGGTGACGGGTGACAAGCCCGGCACCACCGGCCAATGGGGTGTGTGGGAAGACCTGGGAGCCTGCTAGGCCCGGATCCCGGCCCGTCGGCGCGCGCTACCTCACGGGGCGCCGACGGGCACGGATGGCGGCGGCTTCCGCCGCCCCGGCACCGGCCGCCCCGCTGGGACCACCCGAGCGAAACAGCACCCGCGGAGCGGCGGACCTCACGCCGCTCCACTCGGCGCCCCCTCCCCGGGACGGCGGCGATCGGCGCCGGGCCGATGCCCGACTGCCGCCGGTCAGCCGGTCACCCGGACACCGCGTCGGCAGGGACGGGCAGGAAGTCCGGTACCCGGGTGCCCAGCCCGAGGGATTCGGCGCGGCGACGGACGAGGTCGGCGAGGGCGAGGTCGAGGGTGCCCAGGCCGAACGGGGAGAACACGGTGACGCGGTCCTCGGGACGCCGGAAGGGTTTCCCGGTGTTCAGGACGGAACCGAGGGAAGTGGCGATGAAGTCCCGGTTGCCGCAGAGTTGTTCGGCCAGGTGCAGGGAGGTCGACTCGCGGCACACGTGGTCCGCGTCGTCGACCACGTTGACGACGGTCAGGATGCTCCCCGGGGTCAGATCGCGCAGGGACACGTGCAGGACCAGGGTGCCGGGCCGGCAGGCGTCGGTGGTCAGGTGCGGCGCGGCGGCGGTGGTCGCCAGGCAGACCAGCCGGTGGGTGGCGAGCGCCTCCTCGGTGCTCTCGGCGACCTCGGTCTTCAGCCCGGGCCAGCGGGCCTGGCAGCGAGCGGCGAAGGCCTCCGCCCGGGAGCGGTCGAGGTCGAACACGGTGACCGCGGCGAGGTCGGGCAGGACGGCCCGGAGGTAGGCGAGGATCTCGAAGCCGATGACGCCGCAGCCGATCAGGGAGGCGCCGGTCTCGGGGACGGACGAGCCCAGCGTCACCGCCGCGAGGGCGGCGCTCGCCGCGGTACGCCGCGCCGAGATCACCGAGCCCTCCAGCAGGGCCTCCGGCTGCCCGGTGGCCATGGAGTTGAGGATCACCGCGGCAGAGGCGCGTTCCAGTCCGCACGCGGTGTTGCCGGGGAAGGAGGCGATCCACTTGATGCCCGCCACCGGCTCGTCCTCGCCGAGGTAGGCGGGCAGGCCGATGATCCGGTTGCGCGGGTCGTCGGGGAAGCGGAGGAAGACCGAGTGCGGCAGGACCGTCCGGCCCCGTTCGTGCAGCAGGTAGGCGCGGCGTACCGCTGCGACGACCTCCGTCTCGGCGCCGTCGAGGACCTGGTGGACCTCACCGGATCCCAGGATCAGCATGGTGCCACCTGCATCGCCCACTTCTTCTCCTTCCACAGGTGGGACACGTCGCCGAAGTGGCGGGCGACCCATTCGTCGTCGTAGATCGTGTCGAGGTACCGCTCCCCGCGGTCGGGCAGGACGACCGCGCAGCGCGCGCCCGCCGGAATGCGGTCGGCCAGCCGGTCGACCGCCGCCACCAGGGCTCCGGAGGAGCCGCCCGCGAGGACGGCCTCCCGGGCGGCGAGCCGCCGGCAGCCGACCACGCAGTCGAGGTCCGTCACGTGGACGACCTCGTCGGCGAGCCCGTCGCGGTAGAGCGCCGGCCGTACGGCCGCGCCGTGACCCGGGATCAGCCGGGACGCCGGGACGTCGCCGAAGATGGCGCTCCCCCTGGCGTCCACCGCGACCACGGTCACCGGCAGCCCCCGGTCGCGGACGTACTCCGCGCAGCCGCGCAGCGTGCCGCACGAACTCGTCGCGCAGAACACGTAGTCGATCCCGCCCGGCGCCGCCTCCAGGATCTCGCGCATCGTCTGCCGGTGCGCCCGGGGATTCAGCGGGTTGGCGTACTGGTTGGGCCAGTAGGCGCCGGGGATGCGGGCGATCAGTTGGCTGATGCGGCGGATCCGGACGGGCAGGTACTCACCGGTCTCCGGGTCGCACTCGCTCACCACCTCGACCTCCGCGCCGAGGGCCCGCATGACGGCGATGTTCTGTCGGTTGGTGCGGGGGTCCACCACGCAGATGAACCGGAGCCCGTAGTAGGCGCAGATCTGGGCGAGCCCGATGCCGAGGTTGCCGGAACTCGATTCGACGACCACCGAGCGGCCGGGCACGAGGGTGCCGTCCCGGATCAGCTCGCGGAGCATCTCCAGGGCCGAGCGGTCCTTCATGCTGCCGCCGGGGTTGAAGGCCTCCAGCTTGGCGTACGTGGTGAAGTGCCGCCCCGGAGCGAGCTTGGCGAGTTCGACCAGCGGGGTGCCGCCGATCGTGCCGAGAACGCCGGCCGGCCCGTCGTCAGGTGTCGGCATGGTGGCCTCGCCCGGTCGGGTCGGGGCTCGGCCCGAGCATGGTGCGGAACACGCTGGTTCCTCCTGTCAGCACTGGATCGAGGGTGTGTGCGCCGGCCGCCGCCCGGCCGGGTGCGGTGGGAGTGGGAGCCGCGGCCGGGCCGGGGCCCGACGGGTCACCGAGCCGGCGGGCCGGGCGTGGCGCGTACGGTGCGGGCGGCCGGGGCGGCGCCGGCGATGAGCACCATCCAGCCCGCCGGCGCCGGCGTGGCGGTCCGCGCACCGGCCGAGTCGAGCAGCAGGCCGCCGATCAGCGAGCCGATCAGCGGTGCCCCGATCACCAGGGCGCCCAGCGGTCCGGAGGGTGAACCACGGCGCCGCCAGCGAGCCGAGGACGCTCCCGGCCCCCGCGAAGCCGACCATCAGGCCCACCCCCACCCAGGACGCGCCGACAACGGCGGCCAGCACGATGGCGACGAGGAAGAGCGCCCGGAACATCAGGTTGCTGCCGGTCACCAGCAGGGTGGTGGTGCGCGGGAAGGGGTGTCGCCACAGCCGCCCCGGGCCCTCGCGGACCTGCCCGCCGATGCTGCCGGTGCGGGCCGCGCGCTCGGCCTCGAACTCCCCGCGGATGAACAGCAGTCCGGTCAGCGGGACCGGACAGGTCAGTGCGTCGGCCAGGAACAGGACGGCCCGGCCGAGACCGAAGAGCACACCGCCGAGCGGTGTCCCGAGCATCACGGCGGCCCGCCCCCGCGTCCCGTTGCGGAACACAGTCGGCGAGAGCTGGCCCGGCGGCACGACGTTCGGGACGGCCGCGTGCGCTGCGAGCCCGTGGAACACCGTCAGCGCACCCTCGGTGAAACTCACGGCCAGCACCAGCGGCAGGCCCAGGACGCCGAGGGCGGCGGCGACCGCGATGGTCGCCGTACCGAGCGCGCGCAGCGCGTCGCACCAGATCATCAGCCGCCGGAGTGGCCAGCGGTCCACCGGGGCGCCGGCCGGCAGGGGGAGGAGCAGTGCGGGCAGCAGCGCCACGAATCCGGCCGGTCCGGCGGCGAACGGCGAACCGGTGAGGGCCAGGACCAGCAGCGGGTGGGTGATGGTGGTCGCCGTCGAACCGAGCAGGGAGACCGCCGAGCCGCCCCACAGCAGCAGGAAGTCGCGGTTGCGGTGCAGCGGGACCACCGGACCGGCGGTGGCCGCGTCCGGTGGCTCCGGCGGTTGCGTGTCCGCCGGCGCGCTCGTGTCGGGGCTCGTCATCTGTCACACTCCTCGTCCGGCCCGGCCGGACGCTAGCCGCGCGCCGCCCGCTCCATCTGCCGGCGCAGACTGAGCGGTCGCATGTCGGTCCAGACGGTGCCGATGTGGGCGAGGCATTCGGCCCGGGTTCCCTCGGTGCCCTCGGCGTGCCAGCCGAGGGGCAGCTCGCGGTCGGCGAGCCAGACCGAGTACTGCTCCTCGTCGTTGAGGACGACGCGGTACGTACGCTCGTCGATGTCTTCCTCGGCCACGGCGGGCCCTCCCTCGGGTGTGAACTGCCGCGTCACGAACGTCACGTGACCGGGGCCGGCGTCAAGGAGCCTGCCGCAGCCGCCCGGTCCGGTTGCAGAGAAGGAGGCGCAGTCACCGCGACGTCAACGCTGCCGACGTGACTGCCGGTTGTTCTCTCGGAGCGGCGACGGCCCGGCGGCGACGCTGAGGCGCATGACTGCGAACGCCTCGGTCCGGATCACGCCGGCCGACCGCGCCCGGGAGCGCGACGCAAGCTCCACCCTCCCCTGATGATGCCGGCAGAGTCCCCGGTACGCCCCTGTCCGAGCCCCTGTCGCCCGCCCGCCCGCCCGCCCGGCCGGCCAGGCCGCGACGCCGGTGGAGGGAGGCCTTCCGGCACCCGTGACGGTTGTGCCGCGTGAGAGATCACGCCGCGCACCCGGCAGTTCGCGGTAGCTTCCTGCCATACGAAGCGAACTTCCTGCCGATGAAACGAAGGAGACGAGTACGTGGAACCTCGTCCGGCATCGTCCCTGCTCACGCCCGTCCTGCGTGTGCTCACGGGTCTACTGGGCGCGGGGTCCTTCGGAACGGGGGTGCTCGCGGTGTTCGTGACCCAGAACGGGACGGGCACGGGAGTGCTGCTCGCCTTCGGCGGCGTCCTGCTCGTTCTCGCTCTCCTCGGTAACCGCATCGAGAGCTTCGAACTCGGTGGAGCCAGCCTCAGGCTCCGCGCGGCCGCAGGGGAGAGATTCGCGCTGGCGGAGGAGTCCGAGCGTCAGGGGGATCCCGCCACGGCCGGCCAACTACGCGCCGAGGCACGGGCCCTGCTGGACGCCGCGGGGCCCATCGCCGCCAACTACAGGTCGGTTCGCCGCTCGATGCGCCCGGGCCCGGACCGCACCCGCGCCATGCAAGATATTGTTTCCCGGGCTCGCCGTCTCTCGGAGGAGCAGCCGTTCGAGCCGGCCGAGGTTCTGCGGTGGCTGCGAGAGGGGAGCGACGAGGAACGCGTCACCGCCCTGGCCATGATGCAGGCCAGCCGTGAGTTGCGGAACTTCGATGCCGCACTCGCGACCATCGAGCACTCGCGCAGCGCATTCGAGCAATACCTCGCCATGCTGCTCACCAGACTCATGATCGACGATCTTGACGCGGCGCAGTTGAGGCGTCTCGCCGACATCATCAAGTCTCAGCGAGGGCTTCGATTCCGCCGTGACACCGACCGGTGGCGGCTCAGTGAGGAGATCCTCCAGCGGGTGGATGGACGCTCAGGCACCCGCTGACCGCGCCGCTCCTGACCCATCCGTCCAAGCCGTGACCGGGTGGGTCAGGGGCGCGCCTGCGGGTACCCGCAGGACATGATCAGGCGTGCACTGTGGCAGGGATTGGTCGCCGGTACGGCCGGGGGAGTCGTCATGACCTTCGGAGAGAAACTCGAACAAGCCGTCACCGGCCGACCCGACTCCTACGTGCCGGCCCGCGTTCTCCAGCGCCTGACCGGCCTGCCGGAACATGACGGGGCACAGCCACTGCCGGTCAACTGGGCCATGCATTTCGGCCAGGCCGCCCTGCTCGGCGTCCTGCGCTCGATCATGGCTCAGGCGGGACTGCGGGGGCCGCTCGCCTCCGCCAAGTTCGCCGTCGTCCGCCTCACCAACGACCAGATCCTCGAGAACGCGACCGGTGTGGGCGCTCCGCCGTCCACCTGGCCGAGGAAAGAGCTCGTGCTGGACGTCCTGCACAAGACCGTCTACGCCTTCGCCACGGGCGCTGTCGCCGATAGGCTCGCAGCCCGCAGCGGCCTTGGTCCCGGGCAGCGTCACGCCGCGCTCCGCCCGGGTCGCCACCCCGACGTCGGCCCCCTTCCCCGGTGAGCCGACGGTAATGCCCGGCCGGGCATGCCGAGCACGGCCAAGCCGTGCCCCTCCGCCCCCGGCTGAGCGGTGAACCGGTGAGGACGGACCGGCGGCGTTCGGGCATCGGCCCTACCGTGGTGGCATGGCAGTGATCACCGGTTGGCGAAGGGGAGCAGGAACCCCGGGCGGCACGCTGGACGTACTGGGGCCGGCCGTGCTGTTCGTGCTGTCGGTCGTGGCCGCATCCGTCATCCCGCACGAGCACCGGATCGCGTTCCAGTGGCCTGCCGTCGCGCTGGCGGCAGTCGGCTGCTTCGCGTTGCTGTGGCGGCGTCGCCACCCGTTCGGCGTACTGGTCACCGCCCTCGCCTGCGGAATGGTCTTCCAGATGTTCGGGGTCCGGGAGAGCCCGCTGGTGACGAGCCCGGTCATCGTGTCCGTCTACACCGTGGCCGCCCGGACGGACCGGCGGACCACCTGGGTCGTGGCGTCCGCCTCGGCTCTCTCGCTGGTCGGGGCGGCCATGGCGTTCGGGCCGGGATCGTGGCTGGCTCCGGACAACGCGGCGATGCTGGCCTGGACGGCTCTGCCCGCCGCCGTGGGGGACGGAGTGCGGTCACGCCGGGCTTACGTGGCGGCCGTGGAGGAACGGGCGGCGCACGCGGAGCGGACCCGTGAGCAGGAGGCGCGGCAGCGGGTGGCGGCCGAGCGGGTGCGGATCGCGCGCGAACTGCACGACGTCGTCGCGCACCACATCGCCTTGATCAACGCGCAGGCCGGTGTGGCCGTCCATCTGGTGGAGCGGCGGCCGGAGCAACTGGTCACCGCTTTGGAGGGCATCCGGGACACCAGCCGGTCCGCGCTGGAGGAACTCCGGGTGACCGTGGGCCTCTTGCGGCAGTCCGACGATCCGAAGGCGCCGCGGGATCCGATGCCGGGGCTGGCGCAGGTACCGGCGCTTCTGGCGTCCTTCGAGCGGGTCGGCCTGTCCGTCAGGCACAAGCGGCACGGGCCGGCCGAGCCGCTGGCGCCGGCGGTGGACCTGGCCGCGTACCGCATCGTGCAGGAGGCCCTGACGAATGTGCGCAAGCACGCCGGGGCCGATCACGCCCGTCTCTACCTGCACTACCGGCCTCAATGGCTGACGATCACCGTCGAGGACGACGGGCACGCCGGATCGCACGAGCCTCACCCCGGGACCGGCCACGGGCTGATCGGGATGCGCGAGCGTGCGGCCAGCGTCGGGGGAAAACTGGAGGCGGCCGGGCGCCCCGACGGGGGTTTCACCGTGACCGCCGAACTGCCGCTGCGGCCGACCGCGGCAACGGCGGTACCGATCGGGCAGAGTGCCGAGGAGAGATGGGCATGACGATCCGCGTACTGCTCGCCGATGACCAGGCGCTGTTGCGGGGCACCTTCAGGATGCTGTTCGACTCCGCCGACGACATGGAGATCGTGGGCGAGGCGTCCAACGGCCGCGAGGCAGTGGAGCTGGCGCGCTCGCGGCAACCGGACGTGATCCTCATGGACATCCGCATGCCCGAGATGGACGGCCTCGTCGCCACGCGGCTGATCGGCGAGGCGGAGGATCTGGCCTCGGTGAAGGTCCTCATCCTGACCACCTTCGAGGACGACGAGTACGTGGCGGAGGCACTGCGGGCGGGCGCGAGCGGCTTTCTCGGCAAGGGGGCCCGCCCCGAGGAGCTGCTTGATGCCGTCCGCGTGGTCGCCGCCGGGGACGCCCTGCTGTCCCCCTCGGCGACCCAGGGGCTGATCAGGCGATTTCTGGCGCAGCCGGCGCCGTGCACCACAGCCGTGCACGAGCGGCTGGCATGCTTGACGCGGCGGGAACGCGACGTCGTCGGGCTTGTCGCGCTGGGACTGTCGAACGACGAGATTGCCGAGCGTCTGTTCGTGAGCCCGCTGACGGCCAAGACCCATATCAACCGGGCCATGACGAAACTGGCCGCCCGCGACCGAGCCCAGCTGGTGGTGATCGCCTACCAATGCGGTCTGGTCAGCGCGGCGACGACGGCGGCTCCTCCCTCAGTGCCTGGTTGAGCGCCCGGCGCGGCTGCCGAATGC
The DNA here is from genome assembly GCF_040637655.1 of Streptomyces sp. NPDC028722. Classification (NCBI taxonomy): domain Bacteria; kingdom Bacillati; phylum Actinomycetota; class Actinomycetes; order Kitasatosporales; family Streptomycetaceae; genus Streptomyces; species Streptomyces sp. NPDC028722. Next base: position 201,024 of record NZ_JBEZWU010000012.1, on the reverse strand, counting down.
CCTGTCCGGGCGGTAGGACGACCCGCCGCGTACCGCAGCCGCAGTACCCGGGAATCGCCGCACAGGGACGACGCGCGAGGGCCCTCGCCTGGGCGATGGTGAAGGCATGAACGCAACTCTGATAGCCGTCGGACCCAGCCCAGCGTCGGAAGAGCCCACCGTGGTCACCGCCCTCGAGGGCTGCCGCACGATCAGCAACCTGCTGGCCGGACACGCGCTCGACATTCTGGAGTCGCACGAGGCGACCGCGGTCCGTGCCCACCTGGCGACCTGTTCCGACTGCCGGGACGAGCATCACTGCCTTGCGGCCGTGGCCGCCCACCTTTCCTCGCTCCGCAAGGCCCTGGCGTACGGCGCCGGCCGGCAGCGGTCCTCGTACCTGCCCGGCCCCGCCGGGCCTCGCTCGGCACGGCACTCACGCCGTCGGAGCAGTGCCGCCCGAGGCCCCCTGGACACCTCCCTCACACTGTCCCAGTGGGTGAGCAGGCTTGCCTGCGTCAGGTGAGCGGCTGGTCAGGACTGATCAGCCCCGGCGGGCACAACGCCCCGCGGCTCCCCTCGCTGCCCGGCCCCCGCGAGCGCTGCGCGTGCGCGGGGGCCGGAAACACTCGCACTCGACCTGGTTGCCGGGCACAGGCCGAGGGGGCGGCCCCGGGGTGATGCGGTGATCCAGCCCTTCGCGTACGGTGGCCGGTTTCCCCGGACCGAAAGGGAGTTCACCGGAGGTAGGGATCGTGGGCTCCGAGCAGGTGTGCACGCGCGGATGACGCTGCCGCAGATGCCAGGAAAAACCGTTCGGCGCTTCGCATGAGCCGGATTATCCATATGTTGGCCTGGCATGTGCGTTTGTACGGGACGGACCTCCGGGTACGGTCACCCGGGAGGTGGTACCCCGTGACTCAGTCCCTCGCAGCCGCCGGAACGGCCGCCGGTCAGCTGGCGGAATTCGTTCTCGCCGGTGATCTGGCCCGTCCGGCCCGTCTGACGGTGCCCGACCTTCTCGCCTGGCCTCAGCACCAGGCGCAGGTCGCCTTCGAGTGCGCCACCAGCGGCACGCAGCACCACCGCTTCACCGGACCGCTCCTCCACGACGTCCTCACGGACGCGGGCCCCGCCTTCGACCCCGTCCGCCGCAAGGACCGCCTGCGTTTCCTTATCGCCGTCCGCGGGGCGGACGGCCACCACGCCCTGCTGACCTGGGCGGAGATCGACCCGGACTTCGGCCGTGCTCCCGTCCTGCTCGCCGTCACCCTCGACGGCTCCCCGCTCGACCGCGCCGGTGCCCAGTTGGTTCTGCCCCAGGACCGCTGCGGGGCCCGGCACATCAGCGGGATCAACGCGATCCGTGTGGACGGCGGATACACCGCGTGAACCCGACGGCGACGAGAGGAACCTGGTGCGGCACGAGCCCGTGACGGACGTCCGGGTCGTGGAGCCCCCGCCGCACGAGGGCCGCGTGGTAGCGGACGCGCGACGCAGTCGGCGACCTGCTGGACAAGAACCCGGCACCTGGCAACCGCGGCCGGATCGCCGTCTGCGACGATCGTTCCCGTGGATTACCCGAACGACCAGGACCCCGGCGCTCCCGTCCGCTTCGGTATTCCGGAGCACGGCCGCATCCCGAAGTACTACGCGGTGAAGGCGCACATCGCACGGCTCGTCGAGGAACTGGGTGAAGGCGGGCTCCTGCCGACCGAGCGGGACCTCTCGGAGACCTACGGGGTCGCCCGGGAGACCGTGCGGCAGGCACTTCGCGAGCTGCTGCTCGAAGGGAAGCTGCGCCGGCAGGGACGCGGCACGGTGGTCGCCGGTCCGAAGCTGGAGCAGCCGCTCTCCCTGGCGAGCTACACGGAGGGCGTGCGGCGGCAGGGCCGCACCCCCGGCCGTTCACTCATCTCCCTCGACCGGTTCCCGTGTCCGCAAGCGCTCGCCGCCGAGGTGGGGCTCCAGTGCGGTGAACCGGTCTGGCACATGGAGCGGGTGCTTCTCGCGGACGACGAGCGGGTCGGCCTGGAGAGTACCTATGTGGCGGTGGGCCGGGTCCCGGATCTCGACCGTGACTTCGACCCCGACTCCTCGTTCTACGCGTACCTCCGCGACCGGCTCGGCATCGCGTTCGGTGACGCGGACGAGCGGATCGAGACGGTGCTGGCCACCCCGCGCGAAGCGCTGCTGATCGGGACACCGCCCGCCCTGCCGATGCTGCTGATCCACCGGGTTTCGCGGGACACCGGGGCGAGGCCGCTGGAGCGGGTGCGGACGCTGTACCGGGGGGACCGGTTCTCGTTCACCACGCACCTCGGCGATTGATTCCAGCCAGCTGAAGGCGAGCCCCGGCTCGCCTTCATTTATTACGGAAAGATAACGTGTCTAGCCCAAATGTGATGGGCAGTTCATCATCTGGTTGCTGTCCGGACCCTTCCGATTCCCGCGTCCCAAGGAGTGTGGCCGTCGTGAGAGTGATAATTGTCGGAGCCGGCGTGGTGGGCACCCTGCACGCCTGGCATGCCGTGGAGCGCGGCCACGAGGTCGTACAGATCGAACGTGAGGCGGAGGCGCGCGGGGCCTCGTTGCGCAACTTCGGACAGATCTGGGTCAGTGGCCGCGCCGGGGGAGAGGAGCTCGACACCGCCCTGCGCGCCAGGGATCTGTGGGAGGGGATCGGCGCCCGCGTCCCGGATCTGGGCTTCCGGGCCTGCGGCTCGCTGACCCTGATGCGCGACGCCCGTGAGATCGCCGTGGCCGAGGCCGCCCTGGCCCGCGACGACGCGGCGGCCCGCGGCTACAAGCTGCTCACCGCCGGTGAGGCGCGCGCCCTGAACCCCGCCCTGCGCGGGACCTTCGAGGCAGCCCTGTACTGCGAGCGCGACGCGGCCGTCGAGCCGCGCACGGCCCAGGTGGCCCTGCGCGCCGAGCTCCTGAAGTCCGCGCAGTACACGTTCCTGCCGGGTCGCGAGGTCCGCGAGGTGATCGGCGAGAACGCCGTCCGCGACGACCACGGCGACGTCCACACCGGTGACCACGTGGTGCTGTGCACGGGCGCCTGGCTCGGCGGCCTCGTCCGAGAACTGGCCGGGCCGGAACTGCCTGTGCGGCGCGTCCGGTTGCAGATGATGCAGACCGGCCCGCTGGGCGAGCCGCTCACCACCTCCGTCGCCGACGCGGACAGCTTCCGCTACTACCCGGCCTACCGGAGCGAGGCGCTCGACACGCTCAACGCCGGTCGGCCGCAGGCGCCGATCGCGGCCGAGCACCGGATGCAGCTGCTCATGGTGCAGCGCGCGGACGGCGGCCTGACCATCGGCGACACCCACGAGTACGAGCACCCCTTCGGCTTCGACACCCTCGAAGACCCCTACGACCACCTCACCGAGGTCGTCGAATCCTTCCTCGGCCGCCCGCTGCCGAAGATGCGGCGCCGCTGGGCCGGGGTGTACGCGCAGTGCACCGACCCGAGCCGGGTCGTGCACCGCCAGCGCGTACGGGACGGGGTGTGGCTCGTCACCGGGCCCGGCGGGCGCGGCATGACCTGTTCACCCGCGATCGCGGAGACGACCGCCGACGAGCTGGGATGGTGACCGAGTTGAACGACATACGACTTGTGGTACTCGACATGGCCGGCACCACCGTCGCCGACGGCGGCCTCGTGGAACAGGCCTTCGGCATGGCCGCCGGTGAGCTGGGCGTGGAGCCCGGTTCCGCGGACCACGCGGCCAAACTCGACTACGTCCGCGCCACGATGGGCGAGTCCAAGATCTCCGTCTTCCGGCACCTGTTCGGCCAGGAGTCCCTCGCGCAACGGGCCAACGCCGCCTTCGAGAAGGCCTACGGGGAACTCGTCGACGGCGGTCGCATCGCGCCGATCACCGGGGCCCGCGAGATGATCGAGGAACTCCGGGCAGGCGGCCGGACCGTCGTCCTGACCACCGGGTTCGCCCGGGTCACCCAGGACGCCATCCTCGCCGCCCTCGGCTGGCAGGACCTGGTGCCGCTCACGCTGTGCCCGGCGGACGCCGGTGGCCGTGGCCGCCCCTACCCCGACATGGTGCTCGAGGCATTCCTGCGGACCAAGGCCGCCGACGGCGTCCAGCAGATCGCCGTACTCGGCGACACTACGTACGACATGCTCAGCGGGGTCCGCGCCGGGGCCGGTGTCGTCGCCGGGGTGCTCACCGGGGCCCACGAGGAGGAGGCGCTGCGCGCCGCCGGGGCCGGGCACGTCCTCGGTTCGGTGGCCGAACTGCCGGCGCTGCTGGGCAAGTCGGCGGACCCCCGTGGAGCCGGACGATGAGCAGCGGGATCCGCTTCGACCGGGTGTCCGTCGCCTACGGCGGCACCAAGGTCCTCGACTCCCTCGACCTGAGCGTCGGGCCCGGCGAGGTGATGGCCCTGCTCGGGCCGTCCGGATCGGGCAAGACCACCGCACTGCGGGCCGTCGCGGGATTCGTACGGCCCGCCGCCGGGCGGGTGTTCATCGGCGACCGCGACGTGACCGGCCTGCCGCCGCACCGGCGCGGGATCGGCATGGTCGTCCAGCAGTACGCCCTCTTCCCGCACCTGCGCGTCGAGGCCAACGTCGCCTTCGGGCTCAAGGCGCAGAAGGCCCCCAGGGGTGAGATCCGTGGTCGGGTGGCCCAGGCGCTGGAGATGACCGGGATGGCGGCGTACGCGCGGCGCTATCCGCGTGAGCTGTCCGGCGGGCAGCAGCAGCGCGTCGCCATCGCGCGGGCGCTCGCCATCCGGCCCGGCGTCCTGCTGCTCGACGAACCGCTCTCCGCGCTCGACGCCCGGCTGCGCTCCGGGATGCTCGCGGAACTCGCCCGTCTTCACCGGGAGTTGCCCGACGTGTCGATCCTCTACGTCACCCACGACCAGGTCGAGGCACTGACCCTCGCCGACCGGATCGCCGTCATGGACAAGGCGCGGCTACAGGACGTCGGCACACCCCAGGAGCTGTACCGGGCGCCGCGCACCGCCTTCACCGCGTCCTTCGTGGGCAACGCGAACCTGCTGCCCGTGACGGTTAGGGCGGACGGCGTCGACTTCGCCGGAACCGCGCTGAAGGTGCCGACCGTCGACTCCGCCCGGGGTGCGACCGCCACGCTGTGTGTACGCCCGCACCTCGTCGGACTCGGCGCGGGGCCCAACGCTCTCACCGGGACCGTCACCGAGGTGCAGTGGCGGGGGGCCACCCATCGGGTCCACGTCGAAGTCGGGGGGCACCGGGTCAAGGCGGACCTGCGGGAACTGCGGCAGCCGCCCGCCCTCGGGGACGAGGTCACCGTGCACTTCGCCCCCGAGGACGCGGTCCTGCTCCACGCGGGCGTCAGCGACGAACGGGCGGCGCCGGCCACCGCCGGGGAGAGGGCACGAGTGGCCGAAGGGGTGACCCGGGATGGCTAGCGCCGTGGTCGCCGCTCCGGCGAAGGCGGCCCCCCGGTCCAGGACGGGAACACCGCCCTGGCTCTGGGCCCTGCCTCCCGTCGCCGTACTCGGGCTCGTGTTCCCCTGTCCGCTCGCCCTGGTCGTCCGGCAGTCCTTCCGGCCGGACACCGGGGGCGCCTCGGCGCAGGCCTACGAGGACGTGTTCGCATCCGCCGCGTTCCGGGAGGCGCTCGGCACCACGGTATGGCTGGCGCTGGGATCCACGGCCGGGTGCCTGATGCTGGGTTTCGTCCTCGCCCTGGTCATCGCCTTCGTGCCGTTCCCCGGCGGGAAGGCCGTCGCGAAGTTCATCGACGTCTTCCTGTCCTTCCCGTCCTTCCTGATCACGCTCGCGCTGTTGTTCATCTACGGCACCGCCGGCATGGCCAACGGGCTGTGGACGGGCGCCACCGGGGCGGCTGAAGGGCCCTTCCAGTTCCTCACCACGCCCTGGGGGGTCCTGCTCGCCGAGATCACGTACTTCACCCCGTTCGTGATGCGGCCCCTGCTCGCCGCCTTCTCGGGCATCGACACCGGTCAGCTGGAAGTGGCGTCCTCGCTCGGCGCACGGCCCGCGCGGATCGTGCGGCAGGTCATCCTGCCCGAGGCGCTGCCCGCGCTCGCCGCCGGCGGCAGCCTGGTCCTGGTCCTGTGCCTGAACGAGTTCGGCATCGTGCTGTTCACCGGGGCGAAGGGGGTCACGACCCTGCCGATGCTCGTGTACAGCAAGGCGATCCTGGAGTCGGACTATCCCGGAGCGTGTGTCGTCGCCGTCGTCAACGTCCTGATCTCCGTGGGGCTCTACGGCCTCTACCGGGTGGTGAGCCGCCGTGCTGGTGCATAGCCGCAAGGGAAAGTGGGCCACCTGGGCCGTCTTCTTCGTCCTCTTCCTGCCCCTGTTCGCCCTGCCCCTGCTCGTCGTCCTGGCCGCGTCGCTCGCCACGAACTGGTCGAGCGCGTTCCCCGCCGGCTTCACCACCGGGCACTACACCGCCGCCACTCGCGGCGCATCCCTCCAGGCCCTCACCACCAGCTTGGTCACCGCCCTCACCGCGAGCGTGCTCGCGCTGGTCATGGGCACCTGGGCGGCGCTCGCCGGGCACGCTCTGAACCGGCGCGGCAAGCGCCTGCTGGACGCGCTGTTCATGCTGCCGGTCGCGGTGCCCTCCGTCGTCGTCGGACTCGCGATCCTGGTCGCGTTCTCCCAGCCGCCGGTGCTGCTCAACGGCACCCGGTGGATCGTCATCCTCGCGCACACCGTCCTGGTCACGGCGTTCGCCCACCAGTCGGTGTCGGCCGCCGTCGGGCGTCTGGACCCGGTGTACGAACAGGCCGCCGCCTCCCTCGGCGCCCGGCCCTCCTACGTGCTGTGGCGCGTACGGCTGCCGCTGCTGCTGCCCTCGCTCACAGCCGCCGCGGGGCTCTGCTTCGCCCTCTCCATGGGCGAGCTGAGCGCCACGATGATGCTCTACCCGCCGGACTGGACCCCGCTCCCCGTCCAGATCTACGCGGCCACCGACCGCGGCGCCCTGTTCACCGGATCCGCGCTCGCCGTCGTCCTCATGACGGCGACGGTGCTCGTCCTGTCCGCCCTGTCCCGGATCCGCACCAGGGCCTCCTACCGCTGATCCGTCGCGCGCTGCACACGCCTCAACCGCCCCGCCCGAGCAAGGAGTTCATCTCGCCATGCCCAGAAACACCCGCCCGCTCCGCCTCGCCCCGATCACCGCCATGACCGGCAGCCTCGCCCTCACCGGCTCCCTCACCGCCTGCGACGGCGGCTCCGCCGCCTCCGACACCAAGGCCGTGACCGTGTACAGCGCGGACGGGCTCAAGGGCGAGAACGGCGACGGCTGGTACGACCAGGTTTTCAAGGACTTCGAGAAGCGGACCGGCATCAAGGTCAAGTATGTCGAGGGGGGTTCGGGCGAGATGGTCCAGCGGGCCGTACGCGAGAGGACCAACCCGCAGGCCGACGTCCTCGTCACCCTCCCGCCGTTCATCCAGCAGGCCGACGGCAAGGGACTGCTCCAGAAGTACGCCCCCGAGGGCTCCGGGCAGGTCGACGCCGCTGACAAGGCCGCCGACACCACCTGGACCTCCGTCGTCAAGAACTACTTCGGCTTCGTCTACGACAAGAAGGAGCTGAAGCAGGCGCCCACCACCTGGAACGAACTGCTCGGCGGCACGTACAAGAACAGAATCCAGTACTCCACCCCGGGTGTCGCAGGTGACGGAACCGCCGTGCTCATCAAGGCGATCCACGACTTCGGCGGCAAGGACGCGGCGCTCGCCTATCTGAAGAAGCTCCAGTCCAACAACGTCGGCCCGTCCGCCTCCACCGGCAAGCTCGCCCCCAAGGTCGACAAGGGGGAACTGCTCGTCGCCAACGGCGACGTCCAGATGAACTACGCGCAGTCCAAGGCCATGCCCAACCTCGGCATCTGGTTTCCGCGGGCCACCGGCCAGGCGGCCGACGCCGCCGAGAAGCCGACCACTTTCGCGCTCCCGTACGCCGCCGGCCTCGTCGTCAACGCCCCGCACTCCGAGAACGGAAAGAAGCTCCTCGACTTCATGCTGTCCGCCGAGGCCCAGCAGGAGGTCGGCAAGACCGGTGGTTTCTCCGCGCGCACCGACGTCGAGTCCACCGACGCCGACGCCGTCGCGCTGACCCGGCTCATGCACGGCGTCGAGATCTTCCAGCCCGACTGGGCGGACATCGACAAGAACCTGACCTCGTACGTCGAGGACTGGAAGTCCGCCACCGGCAGCTGAATTCCGCTCACCCACGACGCCCCTGGAACCACCGGGGGCGTCACCATGCCCGCCCCGCACCACCCGGCCCTGTCCCACCGGCATCCGGCACCCCAGCCCCCTCCCGGAGGAATACGTGTCGTCACCCATGTCCCGTCGCTCCGTGCTCGCCTCCGCGGCCGGCCTCGCCCTCATCGCGGGCCCGCTCGCGTCCGCCGCCCGGGCCGCCGCCAAGACCCCCAAGGTCCTCGTCATCGGCCTCGACGGCACCCTGCTGAGCCGTATCAGGGACGCCGACACCCCCCACCTCGACGCCCTGATGGCCGGCGGCCCGACCGCACCCAGCAGCATCTGCGCCAACCCGTTCGCCCCCACGCTCTCCGGGCCCGGCTGGTCCACGATCATCACCGGGGTGTGGCCCGACAAGCACAACGTCAAGGACAACACCTTCACCGGCCACGATTTCGCCCAGTAGACCCTCAAGGTGCCGATCGGCGCCTCGACGGCCCGCGTCCGGTTCCGGTACACCGGCGGGAACAACTGGTACTGGGTGATCGACGGGGTGTCGCTCAAGTCGGCCTGACCAGGCATTCAGAGGCCGCTTCCCGGGGCCGCCACCGGAGCAGCGCTCGTGTTGCGACGGTGGTGGGCGAACGGGCGCCCTGCCTTCCCCGCATTGCGGGGAAGGCAGGGCGCCAGGCGTGCCCACTGCTCATCGGCCAGCGGGCGCATGCGCTCGCTGGTGGTCACCGGGGCCGGTAGGCGGTGGCCAGCACGGAGACGGTGACCTGAGCGGGCAGGAGGCCGTCGTCGTTCAGGTCCGCACGGTGCACGTGGCGTGCGCTCGGCGTCATCGCCACCAGGTCCAGGGTATCCAGCCCGGGCAGGGTCGCGCAGTACTCCACCTGTTCGGTGACGACGGGCTCGAAGAAGGGGTTCAGCGTCCGGTGCAGGCGCTGTTCCTTGGCCGGGTCGACCGTGACCATCGCAGGCAACCGGCCGCGCAGCTCGGCCAGATGCCGCCCGGTGGGACGGACCACGATCAGCCGGCCGGTCGGGCGCAGCACCCGGTGGAACTCGGCCGGGTTGCGCGGGGCGAACACGTCCAGCACGACATCGACCACCCCGTCGGCCAGCGGGAAGGGACGGAAGACGTCCCAGGCCACCGCGGCGGCCCGCTCGTGGGCCCGGGCTGCCGAGCGCAGCGCGCGCACCGATGTGTCCAGACCCAGACCACGGGCGCAGGGCAACTGGTCGAGTACGCCGGCCAGGTAGTAGCCCGTGCCACATCCCACGTCCACGACCGGCCTGCCCGGACACGGCATCGGCCGCCAGGCGGGCCCCGACTGTGCGGATGGGTGCGTAGGCGCCGGTGGACAGGAACCGGTCCCGGGCCCGGACCATGGCTGCGTCGTCGCCGCTGGTGGCGCGGGTGCCCGTCAGCAGGCCGGCGTAGCCGTGGCGGGCGATGTCGAAGCTGTGGCCCACCGGGCAGCGCAGTGCGCCGCGGTCGGGGTGCAGGTGGCGTGTGGGGCACGTGGGGCAGCGCAGCAGATCGAGGGACAGTTCGAGGGCAGGGGGAAGCGACATGGGCACGAGGCACTCCTGGCGAGGGGTGAAGGGAAGAGACCGTGCCTGCACCGCGCGCTCAGACCGTCACTGCCTCAGGAAGGGACGGGCAGCGCGGGGAACGTGGTGCACGCAGCAGGCACACCAAGGAGGGCGACGCCGTCCGGCATCGCCCTCAACGTCTTCCGATCCCAGGAAGCAGCAGTGCGGGGTGCTCATGAATGCCACGTCATGAGTCTACGAGCCTCGACGACGTCCCTCATGCCCGCTCCGGGACGCCGGCACCGCCCGGCTGCTGCCACGCCTGGTCCGGGACCGCGTCCGCCAGTGCCGTGTTCGTCGGCGAGCCGAGCGCGCTTCCCGGCTGACGGCCGAGCCGGCAGCAGGCGCTGAGTCGGGCGGTGCAGGTCTGCGGTCGAATGGAGTTCGACGCGGTGTGATGCGTGTAGTGCGGGGATGCTCCAGAGGCCGGCCCCGGCGCCCCCTCCCGCACTCCGTCGTGTGGGCCGAAGGCGAGAGGGGCATGGACCGGCGCCCCAGGTGACTCGCCGCGTACAGGGTGACCTTGTGGCGGTCGGGTGGAAGGTGAGCCGTCGGCAGTCATTCTCCGTGGGGGACCGGGGTCAGAAGTCTGGTGGCGAGGTGCCGCAGTTGGGCCCGCATGGCGTCCCGTGGCACGTTCTCCTGCCCGGCCAGGTGCTCGACGAGATCGGCTCGGGTGGCGGCGAGCAGGGCGTGGGCGGTGAAGTCGCTGTCGGCCACGCCGGGAATCTGGTCGAGAACCGCTCGGAGCAGGCCGTGCCACCGCTGGTAATGCTCTGCCCGGTACGGGCTGCCGCTGCCGCTCTCCTCCAGGGCCAGCGCGAGGCGGCGGTTGTCGAGTTTGAAACACAGGACCGCGTCGAGCAGCGCGGGCACGCGCCGCTCCGGCGGGGTGGTAGGGCCCAGGGGTGGCGGGCCGGTCTCGACGGCCTCTCGGACCGGTTCGAGCCGCGCCTCGTACAGGGCGCGCAGCAGCCCGGTGCGATCACCGAAGGCCCGGAAGAGCGTGCCCTTGCCTACGCCGGCGGCCGCCGCGATGTCGGCCATCGTGACGTCCTCGGGACTGTCGCAGCGGGCGAAGAGGGCGTCGGCGGCCGCGAGCACGGCCTCCCGGTTCCGGACGGCGTCCTTGCGGGACTTGCGCTCGGGCACGCGGTTCCTCCTGTTTGCAAAACGGACCCCGGGTCCGTATCGTCAAAGCGGACCCAGGGTCCGTATTTTACGAGATGGAGGATACCCATGTCCGTACCGACTTCTCCGTCGGATCTCTATCGCCACAGCCTGCGACTGCTGCTGGACAAGGACATCGCCGGCTGGATCGACCTGTGGGCCGAGGACGGCGTCATGGAGTTCCCCTTCGCTCCCGAGGGCCGGCCCGGACGGCTGGAGGGCAGGGAGGCCATCGCCGCCTACATGCGCCCCTACCCCGACCACATCGACCTGCACGACTTCCCCGACCTGCTGATCCACCGGACCACCGATCCGGAGACCATCGTGGTCGAGATGCGCGGCGTGGGCCGCCTGGTGGAGACCGACAAGCCCTTCGAGATGACCTACATCGCCGTCGTCGCCGTGCGGGACGGGCGCATCACCTCCTACCGCGACTACTGGAACCCCCTCGCCGTCCTGGAACCCGGCACCGACTTCACCGGGAGCAGCCGATGAGCACCACCGGCACCACTCTGGTCATCGGCGCCACCGGCACCACCGGCAGCCGTGTCACCGCGCTGCTGACGGAAGCCGGTCACCACGTCAAGGCCGCCAGCCGGCACGCCACCCCGGTCCCCGGCGCCGAACCGGTTCCCTTCGACTGGCACGGCCCCGACACCCACGCCGCAGCGCTCGACGGCGTCGACCGCGTCTACCTCGTACCGCCCCCGGGAGACCCCGATCCCGCGGCGATCATGCTGCCGTTCCTCCGGCAGGCCCGGACCGCCGGGGTGAGGCGCGCGGTACTCCTCAGCTCCTCGGCCGTCCCCGAGGGCGGTCCGGCCGTAGGAGCGGTGCACCGGGCCCTGCCCGCGCTGTTCGACGAATGGGCGGTACTGCGCCCGTCGTGGTTCATGCAGAACTTCACCGGCACCCACCCGCACGCCGTGAGCATCCGTGAAGAGGGCGTCATCCGGACCGCGACCGGGAGCGGCCGGGTCGGCTTCATCGACGCCGGGGACATCGCGGCCGTCGCCGCCCACGCCCTGACCGACGCCCACGCCCCCGACACCGACCTCGTGCTGACGGGACCGGATGCGCTCGGCTACGACGGCATCGCCGCGGTCATCACCGAGGTCACCGGGCGACCAGTGGTCCACCGTCGGCTGTCGTACGAGGAGATGCGTGATCGCCTCACGGCGCTGATGCCGCCGGAGTTCGCCACCATGCTGGCCGGCATGGACCGCGCCATCGCCGAGGGGGCGGAGGACCGCGTCACCGACACCGTCCAGCGCATCACCGGACGTCCCGCGCGGACCTTCCACGCCTTCCTGGAAGAGGAGATGGGCTGCGACAGCTGATGTCAAGATCTACCGGCCGGTACGACCCCTACTCGCAGTGGCCGCGCACATAGTAGGAGCGCACCATCTGGCTCCGGTGGTGGAGCGAGGGAGACCGGCACCGGCACCGCTACCGGCACCGCCCACCGGGGTCGTAGCCCGGCATCAACCGATCGGATGATGCCGCTTCCAGCGGGCCGGCCGATGTGCCGGAGCCCACCCGCCCGGGATGCTCAAGGCATGCCATCCGTCATCGAAGTCACCGATCTGCGCAAGTCGTACGGCGGCCGGGCCGTTGTCGACGGCGTCTCCTTCGCCGTCGAGGAGGGCGAGATCTTCGGGGTCCTCGGCCCGAACGGCGCCGGCAAGACCACCACCGTGGAGTGCGTCGAAGGGCTGCGCGTCCCCGACGGCGGCCGGGTCCGGGTCGCCGGTCTGGACCCCGTCGCCGACCACGAGAAGGTCGCGAAGGTGCTCGGCGCCCAGCTCCAGCAGAGCGGGCTCCAGCCCAAGCTGACCGTGCGGGAGGCGCTTGAGCTGTACGCCGCCCTCTACCCGAATCCGGCCGACTGGCGGCACCTCGCCGACCGCCTGGGCCTCACCGCGCAGCTCGGCACCCGGTTCGGCAAACTGTCCGGCGGGCAGCAGCAGCGCCTGTTCACCGCGCTGGCCCTGATCGGCAGCCCGCGTGTCGTGGTGCTGGACGAGCTGACCACCGGCCTCGACCCCCGCGCCCGCCGCGACACCTGGCAGCTCATCGAGGACATCCGCGCCAGCGGGGTCACCGTGCTGCTCGTCACCCACTTCATGGAGGAGGCGCAGCGGCTGTGCGACCGGATCGCGGTCATCGACAGGGGCCGGGTGGCCGCCCTGGACACCCCGGCCGGGCTCGTTCGCCGCTCGGCGGGCTCCACCGTCATCAGCTTCACCCCCTCCGTGCCGCTGGACGAACGTGACCTCGCCACGCTGCCGGCGCTCGCCTCTATCGAGCACAGGGACGGCCGGGTCACGCTCTCCGGCACCGACGAGACCGTGAACGCGGTCATCACCCTGCTCGCCCGCCACCGCGTCACCGCCCACCAGCTGCGCGTGCTCGAAGCGACACTGGACGACGCGTTCCTGGACCTGACCAAGGAGGCCTCGGCATGAACACGGCCGTGCTGCGTACCGAGTTCCGCCTGTTCCGCCGCGAACCCGCGGCAGTGTTCTGGATCTTCCTGTTCCCGACCCTGCTCCTGGTGATCCTCGGCTCGATCCCGTCGTTCCGGCACCCCGATCCGTCGATGGACGGACTGCGGCCCATCGACGCCTACGTGCCCATCGCCGTGCTGATCGCGCTCATCATGTCCGGCGTGCAGTCGCTGCCGCAGGCCCTCACCGGCTACCGGGAGCGGGGCATCCTGCGCCGGATGTCCGTCACCCCGGTACGGCCCTCCGTCCTGCTGTCGGCCCAGATGACCGTGCAGGGCGCGATCGCCCTGGCCTCCGCACTGCTCGCGCTCCTGGTCGGCCGTGTCGCCTTCGACGTGTCCCTGCCCGAGCAGCCGGCCGGCTATCTGCTCGCCCTCCTGCTCGCCTCGGCGGCGGCCCTCGCCCTCGGCAACGTCGTCTCGGCGCTGTCGCGGACCACGAAGATCGCGGGCGCCATCGGATCGGCGGTGTTCTTCCCGATGATGTTCTGCGCGGGGGTCTGGCTGCCGGTCCGGTCGATGCCGCACCCCCTGGCGCGGGTGGTGCAGCTGACCCCGTTCGGCGCGGCGGCCCGCGCCCTGGACCAGGCGGTCGCCGGCCAGTGGCCCGGCTGGACACATCTGGGTGTGCTCGCGCTGTGGGCGGTCCTGCTGACGGCCGGTGCGGCACGTTGGTTCCGCTGGGAATGAGCGGACCGCGCCGGGAGACTGAGGGGATGACGGACGCCGCGCGACAGATGGCCCGGGCCTCCTTCGACACCTGGGGGCCCTGGGCACTGCTGGTCGCCGGTGCCGTCGCGGCGGCGATCTCCACCCGTGTGATCGGCATGGGCCGGTCGGAAACGGTTGCCGCCGCCGTACTCGTGGCCGCGGCCGCGGTGCTGCAACTGGGCTGGGGAGTGGTGAAGCGCAGGCGGCCGGGCCCGCACCGCACCGGCGCCGTCCTCTACTCGCTGCGCTGGGCCATGGGGTTCGTACTGACCTGGATCAACCCGTTCTTCGCCTTCTACGCCGTGACCGGCTACTACACCGCGGGCCGTGAACTGCCCCGTCGCCTCGTGCTGCCCGGACTCTTCCTGACCGCCGTCACCATGTCCGGCAGCGAGATAGGCGGCATGCCGCCGCACGGGACCGTCCTGTGGCTCGGCTTCTTCCTGGTTCTGGGCGTCAACATGGGCATGGTCAGCGTGTTCACCCGGTTCGCCGAGCAGGAACAGGAACGCCTCGGCTTCCAGGCCGACACCATCGACGAACTGGAGCGCACCAACACGGCGTTGCAGCACGCCCTGGACGAGAACGCCGCCCTGCACGCCCAACTCCTCCTCCAGGCCCGGGAGGCGGGCGTCGCCGACGAGCGCCGTCGGCTCGCCGCCGAGATCCACGACACCATCGCGCAAGGCCTGACCGGGATCATCGCCCAGCTCCAAGTCGTGGCGAACGCCCCCGACCTGACCACCGCCCGCACCCACCTGGAGCGCGCCTCCGCCCTCGCCCGGCACAGCCTCGGCGAGGCCCGCCGCTCGGTGCACAACCTCGCCCCGGTCGCCCTGGCCGCCGACGGACTGCCGCAGGCGCTGGAGAAGACGGTCGCCGAATGGGGCGGACGCACCGGCGTACGCGCCGACTTCACGGTCACCGGCACTGCCGGGCAACTGCACGACGAGGTCGCGGCGACGCTGCTGCGGATCGCCCAGGAGGCCCTGTCCAACGCCGCCCGGCACGCCCGCCCCGCCCGTGTCGGGGTCACCTTGTCCTTCATGGGCGACGAGGTCACCCTCGACATCCGCGACGACGGCATCGGGTTCGACCCGGCCGCCGTACCGGAGCGCACCCGCGGCGGCGGGTTCGGTCTGACCGGTATGCGGGCCCGCGCCGAACGCATCGCGGGCTCGCTCACCGTGGAGTCCGAGCCCGGGCACGGTACGGCGGTGTCGGCTCGCGTACCGTGGGTGGGCGATGACCGCTGACCCCACCATCTCCCTGCTGATCGTCGACGACCATCCGGTCGTCCGCGACGGCCTGCGCGGCATGTTCGACTCCGCGCCCGGCTTCGCCGTGCTCGGTGAGGCCGCGAACGGCGTGGAGGCGGTCGACCGGGCCGCCGCCCTCGACCCGGACGTCATCCTGATGGACCTGCGGATGCCCGGTGGCTCCGGCGTGGACGCCATCCGCGAGCTGGCTCGGCGCGGCTCCCGGGCCCGGGTCCTGGTGCTCACGACCTACGACACCGACTCCGACACGCTGCCCGCGATCGAGGCCGGAGCGACCGGCTACCTCCTCAAGGACGCTCCGCGCGACGAGCTGTTCACCGCCGTCCGGGCCGCCGCCGAGGGCCGTACGGTTCTCTCCCCGGCGGTCGCCTCCCGCCTGGTCCACGCGGTGCGCACCCAGCGGCGGCCCGGCGCCGAGCCGTTGTCCGCGCGCGAGCGTGAGGTGCTGGCCCTGGTCGCCCGCGGCACGTCGAACCGGGAGATCGCCCGGGAGCTGTTCATCAGCGAGGCGACGGTCAAGACGCATCTCACCCATCTGTACGGCAAGTTGGGTGTCAACGACCGGGCGGCGGCGGTGGCGGTGGGGTACGACCGGGGCCTGCTGGGCTGAGCAGGGCCGGCTGCGGGGGAGAGGGTCTGTTCCGTACGGACGACGTAGACCGGTCTCGCCCGTGTGAGGGGAGCGAGTCATCCCCGGGTTCGCCGCCCGGTATCGCCTGCTGAACCCTCGTAGGTGTAGGTCGCGGTTCCGCGTCCCGGCCGGCACACCGGCCGACTCCGGCCCCCTCTGCCGGGGACTGCCTACGGCTGATGAGTCCGCCCGGCGGCCCGGATACCCCGGCGGCGGCCCGCGCGACTTCCCGCCGTCGGAGCGCACGCTGCCTGCCCGACCGGCACGCCGCGGTGCACCGGACCCACGGCGCCCACACACCGGTCGGCGCTCAGCCGTCGGCCTCGCTCCGCCGCGGGCGCAGCGCACGCCGCTGCCTTGCGGTGAGGCCGCCCCAGACGCCGTCGTCCTCTCCGTGCCGTAGTGCCCAGGCGCGGCACTCGCGCACCACGGCACAGCGGAAGCAGATCCGCCTGGCCCTCTCGATCTGCGCGAGCGACGCGCCATCCTCACTGATCGGGAAGAACAGTTCGGGATCCTCGCCGCGACAGGCCGCCCATGTTCGCCAGTCCACAGTGCCCTCCACCTGGTCGGACGCACGGCCGAGCGGTCAGGACCCCGGAGGGCAGCCGGAACCGCGCGGCGCGTGCAACACGTCGCAGACCCGGCAGAGTGCTGACCAAAATAACCCAGATGGGTGGAATTCTTCCAGACCGGGAGACAGGAAAAATGTCCCGTTTCGCGGAGCGGGTGGGTGCTGCCTCGACACAGCTGCCTCGGGGGCTTGGACTCCGGCGATCCGGGCACGCGGGACGCTGAACGAACACCGGTGGTGGACCTGAATGAGGACGGTGCCGTGATGACCCCATTCGAACGTGCATGGATTATGGTGCGGCCCTCGCCGGTGAGGCGGCTCCGGGCCGGCGCTGACCAGCCGGCCGCCTGACCGCCGGCCCCCGCACGCCATGGCTCGCACGAAGCAGTACGCCGTCGCCGCCTCGGGACAGTGGACCGACGAGGAGGAGGGACGCCGTCGGCTGCCCGCCGGCGAGGTCCACGCCTGGGAACCGGGTCGGAACGAAACGGTCTGCGGTCTGTCCCTCAGCCGCTCCCAGCTGACCCGCTTCCCGCACATCACCTGGGTCGACACGTTCCCCGAGTCCGGTGGCGCGGCGGACCGGGTGAAGCGCGTCTGCCCGCGGTGCGCCTCCGTCGCCGGACGCCGCGGCCGCGACGCACGCCCACGGTGGCACCGCACCAACCCCCGGCCCTGAGCCCAGCGCCGTCTCCCGGGCCGTGGCCCCCGTTCCGCGAACATCCGAGTGGGGGACAGGGGGCTCTCGTCGGTGGTCCTACGACTGCGGATCCACGGACTTCGACGCGTATCCGGAATGCAGCAGCAGCGGCGATGTCTCCCTGTGCCTGCATGAGCTGAAGAAGTAGGCGGCGAGGGGGGGTGCGCGGGCCCGCCGGGGCTCGGGCTGCCCCTCGGCGGGCGTCCCGCAAGCGGCGTCCCGCCCCTCCCCTCGGAGGTTCAAGACGGGCCTCGTGGCCGTCCACGACGCGCTGAGCCGCGTAGAGCCGCTGCCGGTCGAGGCGCCGGACCATTTGGCGGCGGGATCGCTGGAGCCGGACCCGCCGCACGGCGGCACTCCCCGGTGCGAAATACTCTCCCGATGAGTTCACGCACTTCCCCGATCGGCCGGTCGATCACGATACGGAGGGCCGTCGCACGGGATGCCAAGCGGCTCACGCGGCTCGTGCGCGGCTCGAGCGCCTACGAGGGGAAGTACGCAGCCGCGGTCGCGGGCTACAGGGTCGGTCCTGATTACATCGAGGCCCACCGCGCCTTCGTAGCCGTCGGCGCCGACGAGCATGGAGGCCGCGTCCTCGGGTTCTACTCGCTCGTCCTCGCTCCGCCGGAGCTCGACCTGCTGTTCGTCGCCGACGAAGCGCAAGGACATGGCATCGGACGGCTGCTCGTCGAGCACATGCAGTCCGAGGCCCGTGCCGCCGGGCTCGACCGTGTCAAGGTCGTGTCGCATCTTCCCGCCGCGGACTTCTACCGCAACGTCGGGGCGGTGCGGACCGGCACCGCGCTCGCGAATCCGCCCGCCGTGGCGTGGGACCGCCCGGAATTCGAGTTCCGGATTCCCTCGGCCTGACGCGATGCACCGGTTCGCAGGGCAGTGACGTCGGCTGCATGGTGGAGGGGGATGCAGGAGCCGCTGGACGCCGCGAAGTCCGTGTACGCCGTCGTCCCTGCCTGACGGGGGGATCGCCTGCGCCAGCGGCCTCTCCCGGTGACTTCCTCACCTCCGGCACTTCGAGGACCGTCGGAAGCGCGCACCTCAGCTGGTCCGACACACGATCGGGGTCGGCGGCGTAGATACGTAATTCCACGGATGGCTCGCGGCCGTGCAGCGGGACGCTGATGTTACGCGGCTCACCGGGGCGGAAGCGGTCGAGGCCGTCGTGCAGGCGTCGAAGCTCGGGGGCCACGCGGGCCTTCGGTCGCTGGGTGCAGTTGGGCATCGCTCACGTTTCTGACCGCTTCCCGGGCCGAGGCCGGGCGACGCACATCCGGTCAATGCCTGAAGCTCGCACGCGCGCCACGTCGTGCTATCCGGACAGCTCCGCCGAGCCGTCTGTCTTCGGTGTCGCGATCCAGGTGCCGAACCCCGCCCCAAGAAGCACCAATGTGCCCTTTCTCGGCCTGGGCACCCGCAAGGACGTCTCCTCCGGTGCCGTGCCCGCAGCAAGTGTCGGGTCAGGCATGATGCCCCCTCAGACACAGCCGTCCTAGGGGGGACATGAACACCAGAACCACCGCTGCCGCCCTCTGCGCCGCCGCACTCCTCTGCCTCACCGCCTGCTCCTCCGACAGCGATGACCACACCACGGCGAAGCCCACTAGGACCAGCAGCCCGAAGGCTTCCCCGACGCCCAGCGTTGATAAGAGCGCAGCCGAGAAGCCTGCTGGCATCCCGCCCGAGCCGACCGCTGCGAAGCGCGCCGAGCTGCTCCGGGCCCTCGCTGCGGCCAACCCGGACATCGTGAAGTACGAGGACAAGGCCATCGATGCGGCCCGCAACGAGTGCGGCGCGATCAATGGTGGAGCCCGGCGGCTCGACTGGTTGGCGGCACAGCGGTTCACCTACAAGGACGTCACGACCAACGAGGTGCAGGGCAAGCAGATCAATCAGGCGCTGGAGGGCATCGGCTTCTGCAAGGGCTGATCCCCGGATCGCTGCTGCGGTGAAGGCGCCGCGGAAGGCGTAGGCCCGTTCGTCGTGCTGGTCCCAGCGGCTGTGGAGCCCGTATCCGATATCCGGCACCTCGATCGTCTGCGGGCGTCACCCCACTGGCCCGGCGTGGCCAGCAAGGCCATGGGGCGGCGGCCGCCCTGCTCCTCGAGTCCGGGCTCACTGCAATCGTCACCACCGCGGAGAACGCCCACGCCTTCCATCTGCGGAGCGAGGACAGTGACAGCGGCACCAGGGAAGACGGTAGGTCCCAATATCACTGTCCCGTTTCGGGGACGAGGGCCACCACCTCCGGTCGCCACGGTCCGGTAGGACGAAGCGCTCCCGGACCCCCTACGTGGTCACGAGTCACGCACGACGAGTCGTCGGCCATCCCCCAGTGGATGTGAGCAGCACATTCGATGCACGTCCTAGTTGCCGGGTGACTCGTCGGCGAGCCGGTTGTTGCGGTCGATCTCCGGCATGTGTGTCTCGGCCCAGACCCGCAGGGCGGAGAGCGGTCCTTCGAGGGACAGGCCGAGCTCGGTGAGCCGGTAGTGGACGGCGGGCGGAACGGTGGGTTCCACGCGGCGCGCGACCAGGCCGTCGCGGACCAGGCTCTGGAGGGTGGTGGACAGCATCTTCTGCGAGATGCCCGGGACACGGCGCCGCAGTTCCGCGAACCGGAGCTCGCCCGGGGCCTCCTGGGCCAGCACCTTGACCATCATGGACGTCCACTTGGTGCCGATGCGGTCGAGTAGCTGGCGGGTCGGGCAGCGCGGATCCAGCAGGTCACCGCGCTCACGGGGCAACTGGTCACGTCCGCCGGGCCTCGACGTGGTCACCTGGGGCTCACCACCTGAAGGGAAAGTGCCGTCTTGGGCGGACCAGGCTAGTTCCCTAGCGTGACCTTGCCACCCCTCCCTCACCACCCACCTGGAGTCCCTCCATGCCCGAGCTGCGACGCGTCCCCGTCAACGGTGTCGAACTGAACGTCGCCCTCGCCGGGTCGGGCCCAGCCGTCCTGCTGCTGCACGGCTTCCCGCACACCTGGGAGTTGTGGACGGACGTCATGGCCGGTCTGTCCGATCGCTACCGTGTCATCGCGCCCGACCTGCGCGGGTTCGGTGGGAGCAGCCGGGCCCCCTCCGGGTACGACGCCGGCACCCTGGCCGAGGACGCCGCAGCGCTTCTCACCACCCTCGGAGTGACCTCGGCCGCGGTGGTGGGCATCGACGCGGGCACCCCGCCGGCCTTCCTCCTGGCCCTGCGCCGCCCTGGTCTCGTCCGGCGTCTGGTCGTCATGGAGTCCCTGCTGGGCAGGCTGCCCGGCGCCGAGGACTTTCTCGCCGACGGGCCGCCGTGGTGGTTCGGGTTTCATTCCGCCACGCCCGGCCTCGCCGAGACCGTGCTGGAGGGCCACGAGGCCACCTACGTCGACTGGTTTCTGCGCGCCGGCACGCTCGGCGACGGGGTGCGCCCCGCCGTCCGCGACGCCTTCGTCCGCGCATACACCAGCCGCCAGGCGCTGAGCTGCGCGTTCTCCTACTACCGGGCTCTGCCCGAAAGCGCGCTACAGATCGAGCGGGCGGTCGCCACTGCCCGCCTGACGGTGCCGACGATGGCGCTGGGCGCCCGGCCCGTCGGTGCGGCGCTGGAACACCAGCTCCGCCCGGTCACCGACGATCTCACCGGACACGTCATCGAGAACTGCGGCCACATGATCCCGCTGCACCGGCCGCGCGCCCTGCTCACGCTGCTGCGTCCGTTCCTGGCCGGTCAGAGCACCAGAGCGGCGTGACCGGGGCCAGCGCCACTCCGCTCCGGGGACCAGGCCGTGCCTCGCGCGCAGCACGGGCTCGCGCGCCTTGTGCTTCTGCCTTCACTGCACCGATGCGCGCGGGACGAATCCCCGTCGGTCACGCGATCGAGCTGATCTCCCGCTCGGAGCCGCGGATTTCCGAGGCGTCAGAGCATCAGCAGCAGCCGCGTGTTCGCCACGAGTTTGCGGTTCACGCTGGTGCTCTGCACGAAGATCGTGTAATCGTCGTTGTGGTCCGGCTTGACGCGGACTTCCGCGTCCGGGAGGCCGAGCAGGGCCCGGGCCTCGGGTCCCGTATACACCCGGTCCGTCTTCTTCTCCAGTACGGCGATCTGCTTCCTCGCCTGTATCTTCTCGGACTTGCTCAGCTGGTAGAACGCGCCGCCGGTACGGTAGGCGTGCCCGTTCTCGGTGACCCATTCCCGGATCGCCGTGTCACGGGTCACCGGGATCAGCTGGTATTGCGACGGCTTCACCGGGGTGAGGCCGGCCGCCTTGATGGTGTCCCTGTTGACCGTTTCCGCACCCATGGAGAACACGGCCCGCGATCCCCGGATGCCCTTGGTGCGGCCCACCATGAATTTCTCGGTGGCCTGCTGGATGACCTGTCCGGCTTCTTCGAGACCCTGTGTGCTGGTGGCGTCCCAGATGGCGACGTTGTCCTTCGGGAAGCCGCACTTCATGGCCTCCCGCTTGCCCATCTGGTCCGGCACCAGGACGGCCAGTGTCCAGTTGTCCGCCTGTGTCTCGATCATCTCGGCAACGGCCTGGGTCAGTTCACGCGGGTCCTGGGTGAGCGTATCGGGGCAGCGATGACTCGCGTTCTCCTGCCCGTCGGTGAGTATGAACGTCAGGAAACTGTGGTCGCCGTACAGTTGAGCGGTCTGAGCCAGTTCCCGCTGTGACTTCAGCGCGGCCGCCAGCAGGGCCGTCATTCCGCCCGCCCGGTACAACTGCTTCAGGGACGGCATCCGCAGCACGTCCTTGTCATAGACGACGCATTCCACCTTGTCCGCGAAGACGTACACCGTGACACGGGTTTCCTGGTCCAGCTCCCTCGAACGCCGGGCGAGATAAGCGATCTGCTGGTCGGCGACTTCGACGACCTTGCGGCTCAGGTGCGTCATGGACGAACTGGCATCCAGCACAAGGGCAACGTGATTGATGTAATTCTGGGTTCCGGACACGAAAGCTCCCCCTCATTCCGACTCGATGCTCCTACCGTCTCACGCACCACTGACAATCGGTCCTGGCTCCCGCCGGCGGCGGTCCGGACTTTCCCCGGGGAGGAAGACGGCAGTGCCCTCGCGCGTGTCACCGGCCGGTGGCGGTCGGCAGGAGGAGAGCGGTCACCGGCAGCGGCGAGTGGACGCCACCGCGTCGCGTGGCGCCGGTGCGCGGACCCGGGCCAGCGTGGTGGCCAGGGTCTGCCAGACATGGGCGGCCAGGTCCATGTTCCGCGCGTCCGTCGCCTGATGGGCCAGCCGTTCCAGGGTCGCTATACCCTCCTCGACGCGGCCGTCCAGGATGGTCAGCCGGCCTTCGAGGACGGCCAGCCGTACCCGGTCCCGGTAGGGCAGCCGCAGCTCGCCGTCGGACAGCAGGGCACAGCAC
The DNA here is from genome assembly GCF_040637655.1 of Streptomyces sp. NPDC028722. Taxonomy (NCBI): domain Bacteria; kingdom Bacillati; phylum Actinomycetota; class Actinomycetes; order Kitasatosporales; family Streptomycetaceae; genus Streptomyces; species Streptomyces sp. NPDC028722. The sequence continues at coordinate 178,274 of NZ_JBEZWU010000012.1, read as the reverse complement.
AGCGCGTGGGCCTCGTCCAGCCTTCCCTCGTGGAAGGCCAGGTGGGCGCGCAGCGCGTGCAACTCCTGCCCCTGCAACGGCGTGCCGGTCAGTTCGACGAGCACCTGGGCCTCGCCCAGCCAGCGCCGGGCCGCGTCGAGCCGGGGCGGCGACATCTCGAGCGCGGCGGCAGCCGCGGCGGTGCGCAGCCGTGTCCACAACTCCAGGTCGTCCCGGCTCTGGAGCAGGCCGAGGGCGGTTTCCAGCCGGTCCTGGGCGGCGGTGTGGTCCCCTTGACGGTGGCTGACCACGGACGCGGTCCACAGGGCCTCGGCCGCCTGCGGGGCGCTGGCGGCGGGAAGCAGGTCCCGCTCCAGTTCGTGGACGTGCCGGCCGGCCGCGTCGAGGCGGCCCAGTTCGGTCTCGACACCGATCAGCGTCATGAGCGCGGTCATGGTGTCGGCCACCTGGAGCTCTTCCTCGCGCGCGATGGCCAGCGCGGTCACGGCCGCCGATTCCGCCGTCCCCAGGTCGCCCAGCGCACCCAGGCAGCGGGCGTACTGGACGTTCGCCCTCACCCGCAGCTCCGGTACCGCCAACAGGTCGCTCAGCTCGATGAGTTCGCCGAGCCGGCCGCGTTCCTCCTCGTAGTCGCCGTTGCGGCAGTCGACGCGGCTCAGCAGCCACAGCGCCTGCCAGCGGGTGGAGAGGTCGGCGCGTTCGTCGTCCCGCAGCGCGTGAAGCAGAGCGACGGTGCAGTCCGTGCCGGGCGGTGCCGAGGACGCGGCCGCCAGTGCGTGGCTGAGGGACCTGCCGCCCAGCGGCTCGTTCAGCGCCGACGCGTCGACCCCGAGCCGCTGGGCCAGATAGGTGACGGCGCGTGGGGTGGGCCGGCGTTCACCGGACTCCAGCCGTGACAGGTATCCCGTCGACATGCCCTCGCCGACGACCGCCGCCTGGCTCAACCCTCGTTCGAGTCTGAGCATCTTCAGCCGTCGCCCGAAATGCGGCTGCTCGAGCATTCCCACCCTCTGATCCCCCGAGGTCTTCGTGAGTCCGCTTCCTTCCACGGATTCCGCTGGCAGCGTGCGGAAGCGGTCCAACTTTACGAAGCGTCGACAGCACGGGCAACACGGTGGCGATCGCGTGAGCCACCGGCCATTCACCGGTGTTCGCTCTTCATGGCCTGATCGTGTCCCCGGGTTGCCGGTTTCTTTCGGCCGAAAAACGGCCCTGTGAAAGAGAGTTGACAGACCGTCGGACCGATCGGGCAAACCCTTGCCAAGGGCGTTGCCCGGCCGTAGCCTCCATGGTGCCGGCCTGATGCGATTACGCCCTCGTCTCCGGAGGCTTCCGTGCCCCCTCGCGTCCAGCCGGGCTCGTTGTGGAAGCTGACCGCGGAGAAGACCGCGGCAGCCGCTCCCGAGGCGCCCGGCAGGTTGTCCCGCGGTACCGGTGTCCCTCCAGCCCTGGCGGCGGAGCGGCGATCCCCGGGGAACCCGGGCAGACAGCGTCGGGAAACGGAGCTCCGACAACGTTGTCCGCAGGCCGTCACGCATTCCGACCCCCCATGCACAGAAAGAGGGTACGTCCGTGGCCCCCATGAGCATTGCCTCCTCCCTCTCCTCCTCTCCCTCCCCGGACGGCGGAACGACGGCCGCCGGCCTCGCTTCCCGGGTCCTGCCGGGGGACGCCGGAGGCGGCCGTCGACGTCGTACGTACACGGCCCACGCGTCCGCGAGGGACACGACCGTCACCGCTGCGGAGACGGATTTCGCCGCGGTCTTCGGTCTGAGCCCGGTAGAGATATGCGGGCGTGACCTCTGCGATCTCCTTCTCGCCCGGTTTCCCGTGAGTCTGCGGCGCCGGTTCACCGATCTCTGTGGAGGCCGGACGGACCGGTTCACGGAGCAGGTGACCGGCCGGGACGGCAGCGGCCGGACCTTCTGCGCGGACCTGACGGCGACAGCGGTGGCCGGCCCGGACGGCACGGCCGGACTCGTCATCCTGCTCAGCCGCACCGGGGACGGGGCCGGGGCGGAACGCCGTGGGGAACAGATGCTCAGCGAACTGGACGCACGCGTGCTCGAAGGTGTGGCGAGCGGTGCGTCGACGGTGCAGCTGGCCAGCCGCCTCTACATGAGCCGTCAAGGAGTCGAGTACCGCGTGGGGCGGCTGCTGCGCAGATTCGACGCTCCCAACCGTCCCGCGCTCGTGGCGCGCGCCCACGGGCTGGGGATGTTCTCCGTGGGACAGTGGCCGCCACGCGTCCTGCCCGATTTCGTCGAGTAACCGGCACACGGTCTCCCGCCCCGCCGGGGCGGTCACGGACGGTTCGACCACCGTCCGTGGCCGCCCCGGCAGCAGTTGCCCGCCCCCGACCGGGGTCCGGCCGCGACGGTCACGCCGCCGACGGCAGCCAGGCCTCCCGGAAGCGGCGGCGCGCCCGGTGCAGACGGGACCGCACCGTCCCCACCGGCAGGGAGAGGACCCGCGCCATCTCCTCCTCGTTGAGCCCGTAGGCGCGCAGGGTGAGCACCTGCCGGTGAGAGGTGGGAAGACGCTCCAGTACGTCACTGATGTGCACGGCGTCCAGCGGGTTCGTCTCCTGGCCAGGGTCGACCTGCGCACAGGCCCCCTCCTCACCCGCCCGTTTCGCGACGCGGACGGCCTCGCGGACCGTCACCGAACGCACCCAGCCGTAGAACGCGGCCGGTTCGCGCAGGGTGCGCAGACCGCGGTAGATGGCGAGGAGCGCCTCCTGTGCGGCGTCGGCGCCGTCGTCATGGGTGACGGACCGGCAGATGCGGGCGACGTACGGCGTGATCGCGGTCAGCAGGTGGTTCATCGCCTGCTCGTCGCCCGCCTGGGCTCGGGGCAGCAGCGCGAGGGGGGTGGGGAGGTGGCTGACGGTGCTCATGCGGGGGAGTGCTCCTTGTGGCAACCGGTGCGGTCGGGCGCGGTGGACGGGATGACCGTCCTCACCGTGCGGGCGAGGGCAGAGGTTCGGTGACGTCCGCGAAGGTGAGGAGCCCGGCGAGGACGTCGTCACGGAACGCCTGCATGAAAGAGGGGCTGAAGCACGCGGTGAAGTGCGGGAACTCGATGGCGAGGCGTCCCTCGAAGGAGACGACACACGCCATGACCGGACTGCGGCCCGCCTGCGGGAAGTAGTGTTCGCGAGCGGGCACCAGCCGGATGTCGGTGGCCCGTAGTCCGGCCGGCAGCCGGGGGCCGGGGACGACGCCCATGTTCGTGGCGATGACGGTGGCCAGCTGCAACGCCGGGTTGCCCGGGATCTCCGGCGTGATGCGCAGCTCGTGATACTGGTCCGCGCGGTCGATGAAGTCGCTCAGCCGGCCGTGGACGGTACGCGCCAGCGCCATCGGATCGGTGTCCGCGGCGACGCCGAGGGTCTGTAGATGGGTGGTGACGGCCGGCACCATCAGCAGGGCGGGCAGCGCGGGGGTCAGCCGGGACCGCAGGTCCACGGGGGACAGGCAGCCGAGGGTACGGGGACCGTCGCCCTCCAGACGGCGGCGTGCCGCCGTGAGCAGTGCGGCGGCGACGAGGGCGTGCACGGACACGCCCGCCTGACGTGCGGTCCGCCGCAGCCGGGTGGTGCGCTCCTCGTCGAGGGCCAGCCGGCACACCTCGATGCGGCCGTCGCCGGCCGGTTCCGCACCCGGCCCGGTGCCGGCGGTGGCCGGCCGCGGCACGTCGTAGGGCACGAGTTCGACGGGGTGCCGCCGCGTCTCCTCGACGCGCCGCTCCAGGTAGGCGGCGGTGGCCGCCGGGTCGGCGGCGGGCAGCAGCCGGCTGACCGGCTGCGGCCAGCGCAGGGGATCCCCGGAGTGCCCCTGGGCGTCGGCGGTCGCACCGGTCGGGGTCGCCTTCCCCTCGTTCCCGCCGCCCTCGACCACGGCCCGGTAGTGATCCCAGACGGCGTTGTGCAGGGCGATGCTGCTGTGCCCGTCCGTGATCGTGTGATCCACGACGAGGACGAACAGATGGCGGTCCCCTTCGGGCGCGCTCACCAGGACCGCCCGGCTGAGCGGACCCCCGAGCGGCAGCGGAGCGTTCAACTCCGCGAGGTGGACCTCCTCGCCGCCGGTGCGGGTGATCAGCCGCGGCCGCTCGTCCTCGGCGAGGAGACGCAACGCGAAACCCGGCCCGTCCGGCGCGATGCGCGAACGCAGCGTCGGATGGGCCTGCGTGAGGGCGTCGAATGCCGCGGACAACGCCCCGGTGTCGACCTGCCCGTGCAGGGCGCACGAAAGCACCGCTCTGCTCCGCTGCCCCACGTACAGCGTCTCGACCGGGCACAACACACGATGCATGCCGCCAGCCTTCCTTCCGTATCTCTTCGTCGTACAGGACCTGGTGACGGATCGTCACGGCCGGGCCGCGCATGCCCGACGCCCGTTCGAGAGTGCAACGCCGGGAGCCGGTGAATCCACCTGGACCGGACGGCGGGACGAAAGTCGCGGGAATTCCTTAGAGTCCGCCGGGTCCGGCGCTATCCCGCTCGGTGCGTTCTCCAGGGAAATACCTGAATTCTTGGCGGGGGCCCGGTCCCGGCTTGATCGGTCCCGTCGCCTCGTCGCACCCTGAGGGCACTTGCGGGAGCGGCGGTGGGGCCGTGCATACCCCACGCTCTCGGCAGTGCGACCGCCCCTTCCCCGTTCCGTGGGCCGAGGCCGCACCCCCCGTCCGCCCGACCGGGCCGTTCCGGCCGGGACGTCACGACTTGCCACGCGAGGTTGTGCCATGTCACTCCACGAGGAGTCACTCCGCGAGAACGACCACCGGCCACTGTCCGGAGCCCAGGAGGGACTCTGGTACGCCGGGCGGCTCGCGTCCGACAGCGCCGCGTACAACACCGCGGAGGCGGTGGAGATACACGGCGCCCTCGACACCGACCTGTTCGAGAAGGCCCTGCGCCGGACCGTGGGGGAGGCCGACACCTTCGCCCTGCGTTTCCTCGACACGGACGACGGCCCCCGCTGCCACCGGGCGCCGGACGCGGACGACTGGACGCTTCAGCGGATCGACACCGGCGACGCCGACGACCCGGAGCACGCCGCCTGGGAGCTGGTCCGCACGGAGCTGGCGACGCCGGTGGACCTGGACAAGGGGCCGCTGTTCTCGCACACCCTCCTCACCCTCGCCCCCGACCGGCACCTCTGGCTGCTCAGGGCCCACCACCTCCTGCTGGACGGTTACAGCTACAAGCTGCTCGGCCGTCACCTCGCCGACACCTACAACGCGCTGGCCGAAGGGCGTGAACCCGCCCCGGCCGTCTTCGCGTCCGTGAGCCGGCTCCAGGCGGAGGAGGCCGCCTACCTCGCGTCCGAGCGCCGCGTCCGCGACCGGGCGTACTGGTCGCGGCGGCTGGCCGGACTGCCCGAGCCGGCACGGCTCACGCACCGCACCGCGGCGCCCGTCGCCCCGTTCCTGCGCCGCACCGTGGAACTGGAGGACGCCGACGCGCAGGCCCTGTCGGACGCGGCCGCCCGGCTCGACGTCACGCGCACCGACCTGCTGACCGCCGCCGTCGCCGCCTACCTGCACCGCATGACCGGCGCCGACGACCTCGTGCTGGGCATGGCCACGATGAGCCGGCTGGGCAGCGCCGCCCTGCGCACCCCGGGCACCGCCTCCGACGTCCTGCCGCTGCGTGTGGCCGCCGACTCCGGCACGACCGTCGCCGGCCTCGTCCGGACGGTCGCCGACGAGGTGCGACAGCTGCGCCGGCACCAGCAGTACCGGGGCGAGTTCCTCCGCCGGGACCTGAACCTGCTGGGAACCGGACGCCGGCTGTACGGGCCGGTGCTGAACATCGTCCCGTTCACCGAGACCCTCGACTTCGGCGGTCACCCGGCCACCTGGCACCACCTCTCCGGCGGTGCCGTCGACGACCTCCAGATCAATGTCCGGCCCGGCACCCGGCCCGGCGGCCTCTGGCTGGCCCTCGACGCCAACCCCGCGCTGTACGACGAAGAGGAACTCGCCCTGCACCGCGACCGGTTCCTGCTCCTGCTGCGACAGCTGGCGGACGCCGCGCCCACCACACCGCTGGGGGACCTGGACCTGCTGCTGCCCGGCGAGCAACCGAGCGACGCCCCCGTGCGGGACTTCCCGGTCACCGCGACCCTCACCGACCTGTTCGAGCGGCAGGCGAGGACCTGGCCGCAGCGCGTCGCGGTGTCGTACGAGGATGAACGGTTCACCTACGCGGAACTCGACGCCCGGGCCAACCGCCTGGCCCGACTGCTGGCCGAGCGGGGGGCGGGTCCGGGCCGGGTGGTGGCGCTGGCCCTGCACCGGGGCCCGCGGCTGCTGCCCGCCCTGCTGGCCGTCCTCAAGACCGGTGCCGCCTACCTCCCCCTGGACCCCGGCCATCCGGCACGACGTCTGCGGCTCGTCATGGACGACGCGGACCCCGTCCTCCTCGTCACCGAGACCGATCTCGCCCCGCGCTTCACCGACGGGGTCCCCGCCGTCGTCCTGGACGACCCCGCCGTCGAGGCGGACGTCGCCGCACGGCCGGCCGGCGAGCTGACCGCCACCGACCGCCGGGGGGAGACGAGCCCGTCGGACATCGCCTACATCATCCACACCTCCGGCTCCACCGGCCGTCCCAAGGGCGTGCCCGTCGCGCACGCCCACGTCGTGCGCCTCTTCGCCGCGGCGGCCGAGCACTTCGACTTCGGCGAAGAGGACGTGTGGACGCTGTTCCACTCCTACGCCTTCGACTTCTCGGTGTGGGAGATCTGGGGCGCCCTGCTGCACGGCGGCCGGCTCGTCGTCGTCCCGTACGCCGTCAGTCGCACGCCCCGGGACTTCCTGCGGCTGCTGCACCGCGAGGGAGTGACCGTCCTCAGCCAGACGCCGTCCGCCTTCGGGCAGCTCATGGACGCGGACGGCGAACAGGCGCCGGACGGCGGCCCGGAGCCGGCGGGCGCACTGCGCTACGTCGTGTTCGGCGGCGAGGCCCTGCCCCCCGAGCGGCTGCGCCCCTGGGCCGACCGGCACGGGCTCCAGAGCCCGGCGCTGGTGAACATGTACGGCATCACCGAGACCACCGTGCACGTCACCCACCACCGCATCACCGAGGCGGACCTCACGGACCCGCGCCGGACGAGCGTCATCGGCGCACCGCTGGCGGACCTGCGGGTGCACCTGCTCGACCCCGCGGGCCGGCCGGTGCCGCCGGGCGCCGTCGGCGAGATGCACGTGGCCGGCGCGGGCGTGACCGGCGGCTACCTCGGCCGGCCCGAGCTGACCGCCGAACGGTTCCTCGACGACCCCTTCGGCCCGCCCGGCAGCCGGATGTACCGCTCCGGCGACCTCGCGCGGCGCCGCGCCGACGGCACCCTCGACTACCTCGGCCGGGCCGACCAGCAGATCCAGCTGCGCGGTTTCCGCGTCGAACCCGGCGAGATCGAAGCCGTCCTCAGCGCCCACCCGCGGGTCACCCGGGCCGCCGTCGTCGTACGACGTGCCGACAACGGCGCCCAGCAGCTCGTCGCCTACACGGTGCCCGCCGGACAACAGCCGCCGAGCCCGGCGGAACTGCGCGCCCACGCCGCCGCCCACCTTCCCGACCACATGGTCCCCGCGGCCTGTGTGAGCGTCGACGCCCTCCCGCTGACCGCGAACGGCAAGCTCGACACCGGCGCCCTGCCCGCCCCCGACTTCACCGCCGCCGCAGCCGGCGCCTGCCCGCAGACTCCCCGACAGGCCCTCCTGTGCGCCCTGTTCGAGGACGTGCTGCGGCTGCCGCGCGACACCGTGGGCACCGACGCCAACTTCTTCGACCTGGGCGGCGACTCCCTGCTCGCCACCCGCCTGCTGGCCCGCCTGCGGCACGAGAACGGCGCCGAGGTGCCCATCACCGCCCTGTTCGACGGCCCGACACCGGCCGCGCTCGCGCAGCGGCTCCCCTCCGGGCCCGGCACCGCTCCCGCCCGCCCCGCACTCGGGGACATCGACCGGCCGGAGCGCGTCCCGCTGTCCTACGCCCAGGAACGCATGTGGTTCCTCAACCGGCTCGACGGCTCGGCCGCCACCTACAACATCCCGCTGGTGGTGCCGCTCGGCGCCGCCGTGGACGCCGAGGCGCTGGGCGCGGCGCTCGGTGACGTCACCGACCGGCACGAGAGCCTGCGGACGGTGTTCGCCGAGCGGGACGGCGTGCCCCACCAGCGGATCCTGCCGCCCGGGGAGCTGCGCCCGCGGCTGCGCCGGGTGGACTGCCCGGCCGAAGAGATCGCCGCCCACGTCACCGCGGCCACCCGCCACCGTTTCGACCTGACCGGTGAAAGCCCCCTGGCCGCCTGGCTGTTCGGGACCGGGGAGGAACGGACGCTGCTGCTGGTGCTGCACCACAGCGCGGCCGACGGCTGGTCGCTGCGCCCCCTCGCCGACGACCTGAGCGCCGCCTACGCGGCGCGCCGGGCGGGCCGGGCCCCGGCCTGGGACCCGCTGCCGGCGCAGTACGCCGACCACGCCGTCTGGCAACGCGCCCTGCTCGCCCCGGGACCCGACGGCCCGGGACGGCTGGAACGGCTGACCGCGCACTGGCGCGAAGCGCTGGCCGGTCTGCCGCAGGAGTGCACCGTCCCCGGCGACCGGCCCCGCCCGGCGGCACCGCGTGGCGACGGCGCCCACGTCACCGAGACCGTGGACGCCGCACTCCACCGGGACCTGCTCGCCCTGGCCGAGCGGGAGGGCACCAGCCTGTTCATGGTGCTGCACGCCGCGCTGAGCGCCCTGCTCACCCGCTGCGGGGCCGGCGAGGACATCGTCGTCGGCACCCCCGTCGCGGGCCGCTCCGAACCCGCGCTGGACGATCTGATCGGCCTGTTCACCAACACCCTCGTCCTGCGCGCCGACACCTCGGGCGACCCCGCCTTCCACGAGCTGCTCGCCAGGCTGCGCCCGCACGACCTGGCCGCCCTGGACCACCAGGACCTGCCCTTCGACCGGCTCGTCGACGAGCTGAACCCGCCCCGCCGCGCCGGCCGCCACCCGCTGTTCCAGGTCATGCTGGCCCTCCAGAACAACGAGCCCGCCGTCCTGCGGCTGGACGGCCGCGAGGTGCCGCTGCGGCCCACCGCCACCGGCACCGCCAAGTTCGACCTCTTCGTCGACGTCCTGGAACGGCACGGCGCGGACGGCACACCCGACGGGCTCGACCTGCACGTCGAGTACGCCACGGACCTGTACGACGCCGCCACCGCGGAGGGGTTCGCCCACGCCCTGGGCGAACTGCTGCGCGCGGTCGGCGCGGACCCGGGCCGCAGGATCGGGGACCTCCCGGCGCCGCCGCCGCGCACCCCGGCCGCGTCCGCCGATGCCGGTGCCGACGACGTGACGGACACGGCTCTGTCCGTACCCGGCATCCGCGACGCGGTCGCCCTGCCCGGCTCCGACGGCACGCCGCCGCACCTGTACGTGGTGCCGGGCCGCGCGGATGCCGCCGAGCGCGTCGAACAGGTCCTCGACGCGGCCGGGCACGGCGCCGTCCGCGTCACGGCGGTCAACACCCTGCCCCGCACCGCCGACGGCGCGCTCGACACCGACGCGCTGCGAGCCCTGCCCCCGGCCGACCGCACCGCCGCCGAGTCCTGGCGGCAGCACCTGGCCCGTGTCCCCGGCGTGCGCACGGCCGAGGCCGTGGTGGAGGCCGTCCCCGAGGAACTGGCCCGCCGGCACGCCGGCCCCCCGCGCCGCACCGCCGGGCCGGCACCGGCCGGCCACGGCCGCACGGCGACCGGGACCGTGCCGGCGCTCAGCGAGGGACCGCGGCTGGCCGAACCCACCGTGCCCGGCTGGGCACAGGCCCTCGTCCGCGCCGCCGAGCAGGACCACGGCGACATCGTGCACGTGCACGCCGACGGCAGCGAGACGCGGCGCAGCTACGCCTCCCTGATCACGGAAGCCTCCCGGGTGCTCGCGGGGCTGCGGCGGGCCGGGCTGCGCCCCGGCGACCAGGTGATCCTCCAGTGCGACGCCACCGAGGACTTCCTCGCCGTGCTGTGGGGCTGTGTCCTGGGCGGTTTCGTCGCGGTCCCGCTGACCGTCCCCGCCTCGTACACCACCCCTTCGGCGGCGCTGACCAAGCTGGAGGGCATCTGGCGGATGCTCGGCAGGCCCTGGACGGTGTGCTCGGCGGCGCTGGAGCCCGGCCTGCGCGACCTGGCGGCCCGCCAGGACTGGCCCGGGCTGCGGCTGACGACGGCCGACGCGCTGCGGGACGCCCCCGAGGACCGCGACTGGTACGCCGCCCGGCCGGACGACCTCGTGCTGATGCTGATGACGTCCGGCAGCACCGGCCTGCCCAAGGCCGTGCGCCTGACCCACCGCAACGTGCTCACCCGGTCCGCCGCCACCGCGGCCATGAACCGGCTCGGCGAGCAGGACGTCTCCCTGAACTGGATTCCGCTCGACCACGTCACCGGCGTGGTGATGTTCCACCTGCGCGACGTGTACCTGGGATGCCGGCAGGTCCACGCACCGACCTCCTGGATCCTCCAGGACCCGCTGCGCTGGATGGACCTCGCGCACCGGCACCGGGTCACCGTCACCTGGGCACCCAACTTCGCCTTCGGACTGCTGGCCGGGCAGGCCGACCGCTTCCGGGACCGGGAGTGGGACCTGACACCGATGCGGCTGGTGATGAACGCCGGCGAGGTCGTCGTGGCCGCGGCCGCCCGGCGGTTCCTGCACACGCTGAAGCCGTTCGGGCTGCCGCAGGACGTGATGCATCCCGGCTGGGGCATGTCCGAGACCTGCTCGGTGGTCACCGACGCCGTGCTGCCCGCCGAACCGCCGGCCGCCGACGAGACGTTCGTCAGCTGCGGCCTGCCCTACCCCGGCTTCGCCATGCGCGTCGTCGACGAACACCGCACCGTACTGGCCGAGGGCGATGTCGGCCGGCTCCAGGTCCGCGGCACCTCCGTGACCGGCGGCTACCACGACAACCCGGCGGCCAACGCCGAGGCGTTCACCGACGACGGCTGGTTCGACACCGGTGACCTGGCCTTCCTGCGCGACGGCGAGCTGTACATCACCGGCCGCGCCAAGGACGTCATCATCGTGAACGGCGTCAACCACTACAGCCACGAGATCGAGGCCTGCGTCGAGGAACTCCCGTACGTCGTCCGCAGCTTCACCGCCGCCTGCGCGGTGCGCACCGACCCGTCGGCGGCCACCGACGAACTCGCCCTGTTCCTCCACCTCGCCCCCGGGCACGACCCCGCCACCGCGCTGCGGGAGATCGCCGGCAAGGTGACCCGCGAGATCGGCGTCAGCCCCGCTTTCCTCGTGCCGGTCGACGCCGCCGCCGTACCGAAGACCGAGATCGGCAAGATCCAGCGGACCAAGCTGCGCAAGAGCTTCGAGGCAGGCGCCTTCGACGACGCGGTCCGCGAGGCCCAGTTGCTGCTGGGCACCGCCGCCACCCTGCCCGACTGGTTCCTGCGGCCGGTGTGGCAGCGGGCCGAGCGCCACCGCCCCCGCCCGGCGGCGGCCGGCCGGCACACCCTCGTCCTCACGGGCGGCGACCCGCGGGCACAGGACCTCGCCCGGCGCCTGGCGGAGGAGGTGCGAGCCGGCGGCGGACTGTGCACCCTGGTCACCGACGGAGCGTCGTACGCCCGGCTCGACGCCGCCCACCACCGGCTCCGGCCCACCGAACAGGCCGACCACACGGCGCTGCTGCGGGCCCTCGAGGCCGACGGGCGGCCGGTCGACGCCCTCGTGCACCTCGGCGCGCTGCACCTCGGCGAGACCGCCGATCCCGCGTCCGCCGAGACCGGTACCGCGTCCCTGCTCGCGCTGGCCCGGGCCCTCGCCGGCCGGCCCGGCGGACCGCGCCCGGTCGACCTGCTGCACGTGACGGCCGGCGCCCAGGCGGTCACCGCCGGGGACCGCCCCTCCCCGGCGCACGCCATGGCCGGCGCCGTACTGAAGTCGCTGCGGGAGGAGTCCGGCGGCCTGCGCTGCGTCCACCTCGACCTGGACCCGCACGGCGAGGACGACCCCGTACCCCTGCTGCTCGCCGAAGTGGCCGGCACCCCCGCCGACACCGAGGTCGCCCACCGCGGCGGACAGCGCCTGGTACGCCGGCTGGCCCCCCTGCCCGACCCGGCACCCCGCACCGAACCGCCCGCCGCCGACGGCTTCCACCTGATCAGCGGAGGACTGGGCGGTGTCGGCACCGAACTCGCCGCCCATCTGCTGCGCACGCCCGGCACCCGGCTCCTCGTCCTCGGGCGGACCCCGCTGCCCCCCGAGGACACCTGGCCGCGGCACCTGGCCGCCGGAGGGCCCACGGCCGCCCGCGTCGAGGCGTACCGGCGGCTGCGGGAACTCGGAGAGGTCCGGTACGCGTGCGCCGACGTCACCGACGAGCGGCAGGTACGGGAAGCCGTCCACACGGCCGCCGAACACTGGGGCGCGCCCCTGGTGTCGGTGCTGCACCTGGCCGGAACCCTCGTCGAACGCCCCGTCGGCGAACTGGACGCCGCCGCCTGGCACGAGGCCCTGGACGCCAAGGTGCGCGGCGCCTGGACCCTGCACCGCGTGAGCACCGACCACCCGGTCGGCACCTTCGTCACCTTCTCCTCGGTGAACGGCTGGTTCGGCGGCGCCATGAACACCGCCTACGCCGCCGCCAACGCCTACCTCGACGCCCTCGCCCTGCACCGCCGCGCCCTCGGCCTGCCCGCGCAGAGCCTGGCCTGGAGCATGTGGCGCGAGCGCGGCATGAGCAGCGGCTACCGGCTCGCCCCGCTCACCGAGGCCCGCGGTTACCGGGTCCTGGACACCGCCGCCGCGCTGCGCTCCTTCGACCTGGCCCGCACCCTGGACGAACCCCACCTGCTGATCGGCGTCGACCGCAGCGCTCCCTGGGTCCGCAGCCACGTCCTCGAACCCGCCCGCCAGGTACGGCGCCTGGCCGCGCGCGTCGCCCTGGAGGAGGGCGCCGACATCGGCACCCTGTACCGGGCCGCCGCGGACGCCGTCGGCGGGGACCACTGGGTACTGCGCGCGGCCGGCGCCGCCGAACAGCCGGCGGCCGCCTCCGGCACGGGGGAGCGGCTGAGGAAACTGGAGGACCGGCTCGCCGGCCTGTGGCGCGACGTCCTGGGCCGCGACCGGATCGGCCGGAACGAGAACTTCTTCGACCTGGGCGGCAACTCCCTGCTGCTGGTCGCCGCCCAGAACGCCGTCAACCAGGCCTTCGGATGCGAGCTGCCGGTCGTCGACCTGTTCGCCCACCCCACCGTGCGCGACCTGGCCCGCCACCTGTCGGCCCTCACCGCACCCGAGACGGCCGACACCCCGTCGACGCCGGACCCGCAGGCACCGCCGGAGGCCGCCGGGACCGGGCCGAGCGGCCTGGACCGCGCCAAGGAACGAGCCCAGCGGCAGCGTGCGGCCCGAACCCGCCGTACCGCACGGCAAGGAAAGGACCGAGGCCATGCCTGAGACCACCGAACCGCAGGACGAACAGGCATCCGCCGTCGCCGTGATCGGCATGGCGGCACGCCTCCCCGGCGCGGACGACCCGGACGCGTTCTGGGACAACCTGGCCGCCGGACGCGAGTCCGTGCGGCCCATCACCGACGACGAGTTCCTGGCCGCGGGCGGAGCCGAACGCGACCTCCACGACCCCACGCTCGTCCGCATGGCGTCGGTCGTCGAGGGAATCGACCGCTTCGATGCCGGGTTCTTCGGCTACAGCCCCGCCGAGGCCGCCGTGGTCGACCCCCAGCAGCGGCTGCTGCTCGAGACGGCCTACCACGCCCTCGAGGACGCCCGGTGCCTCGGTCCCGGCGCCGACACCGGTACGTTCGGCGTGTACGCCGGCAGCGGCGACAGCCGCTACTACCCGTCCCACGTGTACCCCCGCTACGCCGGGCAGCCCGGGTCGGTGGAACTCGTCCACGCGGCCACCGCCAACTCCCTGGGCACGCTCGCCACCCGCGTCTCCTACGAACTGGGGCTGACCGGCCCGAGCGTGTCGCTCCAGACGGCCTGCTCCACGGCGCTCGTCGCGGTGCACACCGCCTGCCAGGACCTGCTCGACTACCGGTGCGACACCGCGCTCGCCGCCGCCGTCTCCCTCAACCCCTCGGCGTTCCTCGGCTACCGCCACGTGCCCGGCGGCCCCTTCTCGCCCGACGGCCACTGCCGCGCCTTCGACGCGGCGGCGGCCGGCACCTCCTCCGGCGACGGCGTCGGCGCCGTCGTCCTCAAACGCCTGGAGGACGCCCTCGCGGACGGCGACCACGTCCGCGCCGTCATCCGGGGCAGCGCCGTCAACAACGACGGGCGCCGCAAGGTCGGCTTCAGCGCGCCCAGCGCCGCCGGGCAGACCGAGGTCATCCTCGCGGCGCAGGCCCAGGCGATGACCGACGCCGGCACCATCGGCCTGGTCGAGGCGCACGGCACCGCCACTCGCCTGGGCGACCCCATCGAGGTGGCCGCGCTCACCGAGGCGTTCCGCCAGTCCACGCGACGCCGCGGCTACTGCGCCCTCGGTTCGGTGAAGACCAACATCGGCCACCTGGGAGCGGCCGCCGGCATCGCCGGGCTGATCAAGGCCGTCCTCGCCCTGGAACACCGGCAGATCCCGCCGAGCCTGCACTTCGAACGGCCCAACCCGCACATCGACTTCGCCTCCGGCCCGTTCCGGGTGCCCACCACCCTGGAGGACTGGCCGGCGGACGAGCACCCCAGAAGGGCCGCGGTCAGCGCCTTCGGCATCGGCGGCACCAACGCGCACGTCATCCTGGAGGAGGCGCCGCCCACCCCCGTCCGGCCCCGGGAGCCCGAGGACCGCCACCGCCTGGTCCTGCCGCTGTCCGCCCGCACCGCCGACGCGCTGCGCGGCCAGGCCGAGGCACTCGCCCGCCACCTCGAAAGGCGGCCGGATCTGCGCCTGGACGACACAGCGCACTCCCTGCGCGCCGACCGGCCCGCGCTGCGCCACCGCCTGGCCGTGACCGCCGCTTCCCGGGAGGAGGCCCTGGCCGCGCTGCGCACCGCCGTACCCGGCACGCCCCCCGGACCGGACGAGCCGCCGCGGGTGGCGTTCCTGCTGCCGGGCGGCGGCACCCAGTACCCGGGCATGGGCGCACAGCTCTACCGCGAGCACGACGTCTACCGCGACACCGTCGACGAGTGCGCGCGCATCCTGCGCCCCGCCCTCGGCGTCGACATCCGCGACGCCCTGTTCGCACGCCGCGAGAGCGACGGCACGAGCACGTCCCTGCTCACCCTGGTGGTCACCGAGTACGCCCTCGCCCGCACCCTCATGGCGGCGGGAGTGCGCCCGGACGCGCTCATCGGCCACTCGCTCGGCGAGTACACGGCCGCCTGCCTGGCCGGGGTGATCGACCTCGACGAGATGCTCCCCCTGGTCACCGAACGCGTCCGGCTCATCAGCTCCGCGGGCGGGGCGACCGTCGGAGTAGCGGCACCCGTCGAGGACGTGCTGCCGCTGCTCGGCGAGGAACTGTCCCTCACCGCGGTGAACGGCCCCGTCGCCTGCACCGTCGCCGGACACGAGGACGCCGTCGCCCGCTTCGAGACCGAACTCGCCCGCCGTGACGTCCCGTTCCGCCGGCTGCGCATACCGGTCGCCGCCCATTCCCACGTCCTCGACCCGGTGCTCCCGGCGTACGAGAGACACCTGCGCGGCGTCACCCTGCGCCCGCCGCGGATCCCGTTCGTCACCAACGTCACCGGCGCCTGGATCACCGACGAGCAGGCCACCTCGGTCCGGCACTGGATCGCGCACACCCGCGACACCGTGCGCTTCGCCGACGGCGTCACCACCCTGTGGGAGCGCCGGCCCGTCCTGGTCGAGGTCGGACCCGGGGACACGCTGACCAAGCTGGCCGCCGCCCAGCTCGCGGAGCATTCGCCGGTGACGGTGACCACGATGCGGCACGCCAAGGCCGACGCCGCCGACGGTTTCGTCCTCGCCGAGGCGCTGGGCCGGCTGTGGAGCGCCGGCGTGGACACCGCACTGCCCGAGGTGCCGGGTACGCCCCGGCGGGTGCCGCTGCCCCCCTACGCCTTCGCACGGCACCGGCACTGGATCGACGCCCCCGGCGCCCGCACGGACCCCGGCACGCCGGACAGCGGCGCCGCGGTGCACGCCGAACCGGCCCTCGGCCCGCGGCCCCGCCTGGCGACCGAGCACGTGCCCCCGCGCACCGCGCGCGAACAGGCGGTGACCCGGGTGTGGGAGGAGACCCTCGGTATCGGTGGCATCGGCGTCCACGACAACCTCTTCGACCTGGGCGGCGACTCGATGCGCGCCGTACTGCTGACGGGCCGGCTGCGACAGGCCGGCGTCCTCGACGTGCCCGCCGCCGCTCTGCTGGCCGCGCCCACCGTGGCCGGTCTCCTCGCGGCGGCCGACGACGCCTCGGCGCAGGCGCCCGGCGCGGGCGCGAACGCGCTGGCTCCGCTCCTGCCGCTCCGGGCGCAGGGCGGCGCCGCCCCGCTGTTCTGCGTCCACCCCGGGGCGGGCGTGTCCTGGCGCTACACCGGACTGCTGCCCCACCTCGGCGGCGACCAGCCGGTCTACGGCATCCAAGCCGCGGGCCTCGACGGCACCCGGCCGCCCGCACCGGACGCGGCGTCCATGGTCGCCTGCTACCTCGACCTCGTCCGCGAGGTGCAACCGCACGGTCCCTACCGGCTCCTGGGCTGGTCCTACGGCGGTTTCGTCGCGCACGCGATGGCCTGCGCCCTACAGGAGCGGGGCGAACGGGTGGAACTGCTGGCCATGCTGGACGCCCCCCAGCCGCACGGCATGCGGTACGACGCCGCGGCGGTCGAGCGGCAGGTGGCGTCCCTGCTGATGCGGGTGGCCGGCCCGTCGGCCGGGACGGGAGCGGACGAAGTGCCGGACGTGGCGGCCGTCCTCGCCGGCATCGACACCGCCCTGACGGCCGACCCGACGAGCGCGCCGGTCACCCGGGCCGAGGCCGAGGCCATCGCCGCGGTCATGCGCAACAACCTGCGCATCGCCCACCAGTTCGCGCCCGGTGTCTTCCGCGGAGAGGTGCTGTTCTTCAGCGCCGCCGAGGAGGCGGACACCGGCTTCCCCGGCGATCTGGCGGTGCTGCCCGACAAGGCCGAGAGCTGGCGGCCCCACGTCGAGGGCACCCTGCACGACCACCGGGTGCCGTGCGGCCACTACGAGATGACCGAACCCGAACCCATCGCGCTGATCGGCACCGCGGTCGCCAAGGCGCTGCGGCTGGCAGCCGAGTGACCGACCGGTCCGCCGACGCTCCGCACTCGGGGCGGTGTCGACCACCGGCCTCGGGTGCGGAGCGGGCGGACGACCGCCGGGGAGAATGAGGAAGGCCGGAGAGAGAGGGAACGACAGGCCCCCTCACTCGATTCCGTCGGCGCGTCGACGAGCGACGAGCGCCCACGCGGCTTCGGCGGGGGAGCGGGAAAGGAAAGAGCACCACTCGTGGGTGCGGTTGCGCGGGTGCCGGTGTGCGGGGGGCCTTCGATGAGGCGGTGGCCGGCGGTCAGGGGCCGGCCCGGCCGAGGACCGTGCTGAAGACGCCCGTGCCGACCGCCACCACCTCGACGTACACGGCGGGCCCAGGGTTCCGCCGCGCCTCGATCCGCAGCCCGCGCGCGCATGGGCGGGCGAGCAGGTCGCGCAGGCTCCTCAGCATGCCCGTGGGAAGCGCTTCCGGGCCGGTGTGCAGGGCTTTCCACGCGGCTTCCTTCGCCGAGAACAACGAGGTCACCGACCACCGCGCCGCACCCGGCGCGGAAGCGTGCAGCAGTTCCTCCTCGTCCTCGCGCAGCACCAGGCGGGCCGCCTCGGCGGGCAGGGGGCGCAGTTCCAGATCACAGCCGAGCGGGCTGTCCCGTCCCGGTGCCCGGGCCACGGCCACCGCGACCCCCGCGCTGTGCGAGATGGACGCCGCCCGCCCGGGAGGGAACACCGGCAGGCGGCCCGCCCGCGGGATCTCCCCGCAGTCCAGCCCCACCGCGCGCAACGCGCGCCGCGCCGCGAGCCGGCCGGCCAGGAACTCCAGCCGGCGCTGCGGCGCCATCCCCGCGGCCGCGGCCTCCTCGGCGGGCCCGGCGGGGACGGCCCGCGGTTCCGAGACGACGGCGGCGCCCAGCCCGAGCCCGGCCGCCGCCCACTCCGCCCGCAGCGGGCGGAGCAGCGCGGCCACCTCGGCACCCGGACCGGGCGTTGCCCCCGGGAGCGTGCCCGGGGGAGGGCCTGCCGTCGGAGCCGGGCACTGACACGGGCGCACGCGTCAGGCCCGCAGCAGCTTCTTGACGATCTTCCCGGCGGGGTTGCGGGGCACCTGCTCGATGAACTCCACCCGCCGCGGACGCTTGTACGGGGCGAGCCGCTGCCCCACGTGGGCGAGCAGCTCCGCGGCCCGGGTGTCCGGTTCGGCGACGACGTACGCCAGCGGTACCTCGCCGTAGTCCTCGTCGGGCATCCCGACGACCGCCGCGTCCCGGACCGCCGGGTGGGACAGCAGGGCCCGCTCGATCTCCGAGGGGTAGACGTTCTGCCCCGCCCGGATGATGACGTCCTTGGTGCGGTCCACGAGATGGATACGGCCCGCGTCGTCCACGAACCCCAGGTCACCTGTTCTGATCCAGCCGGCGAGGCTGATCTCGCGCGTGGCCTCGGGGTCGTTCCAGTAGCCCTGCATGACGCCCGGCCCGCGCACGACGATCTCGCCGATCTCGCCGCGCGGCAGCTCCCGCCCGGCTCCGTCGACCGCGCGGGCGGACATCCCGGGCACGACGCGTCCGCAGGGGATGCGGGCCGTGACGTCCCCGGGCGCCGGGTGCTCGTCGGGGCCGAGGGTGACGAAGGGCCCGCCCACCTCCGTCATGCCGTACACCTGCCGGAAACCGCAGCCCAGGCGCTCCACCGCGTCGGCGTACACGTCCAGGGGCATGGGGGCGGCGCCGTACAGGATCTCCCTCAGCGAGGACAGGTCGGCGCGCCCTGCGCCCTTGGCCTGGAGCATGAAGCGGAGCATCTGCGGGACCAGCCACATGTGCGTGGCACGGTGTTCCTCCACCGCGGCCAGCGCCCGCTGCGGCGTGAAGCCGGGCATGAGCACGACGGTGGCCCCGGCCGCCAGGTAGGTCAGGGACACCACCATGCTGCCGTGGTACAGGGGGCAGCAGTTGACCATGACGATGTCGTCGGTGGGCCGTGCCATGACCAGCCAGCCCAGGGCGATGGCGCGGAACGACGCGCTGTCGACGGTGACGCCCTTGGCCTGTCCGGTCGTCGCCGAGGTGTGCAGCACGGCGATCGGGTCGGTGTCGGCCACGTCGGGCAGGTCGCGCTCGGCGGCCAGGGTGCCCAGGGCCTCGAACACCGGCTTGTCCAGAGCCACCCTCATCCGCACCGACGCCGGAAGCTCGGGGTGCCGGTCCAGCAGCTCCGACTCACCGAGGACGGCCACCGCTCCGACGCGTTCGACAATGCCGGCGACCTCCGGCACGGCCAGGCTGTGGTTCAGCGGGACGAACAGCGCGCCGAGCCGGGCGAGCGCGAAGTAGGTCTCCAGGACCTCGATACGGTCCTTGGACAGCACCGCGACGCGGTCACCGCGCCCGATGCCCAGATCGGCCAGCCCCCGCGCGAGTTCCAGCGTGCGGTCGTGGAACTGCGACCAGGTGAGCCGGCGCCGCTCGTCGACCAGCGCCAACCGGTCGGGCCGGCACTGGCGGTTGCGCTCCAGCAGCTGTGCCAGCCACATCACGCACCGCCGGCGCCGGCGACGGAACGCTCGGCCGTGAACCGCTCGTAGTCGGCGATCGTGTGCAGGCGCTCCATGTCGTCCGCGGTGATCTCCACGCCGAGCCGCTGTTCGACGAGCAGGACGAGACGCACCAGGTCACCGGAGTCGATGCCGCTCGCGGCGAGGTCGACGTCGTCACCGACCCGCTCGGCGTCGGCGAACTCCGCGGTACCGGTGAGTTCGACCAGCAACTCCCTGATGGTGCTCATGCTTTCCCCTTTCGCCGCGGCGAGTGACCGCCGGGCGGATCTCGTGGGTCCGGTGTCACCCGAACAAGAGGCCCGCGCGGCGCACGGCAATCCCTGCCGGTCGGCGTGAGCTTTGTCACGCACCCGCACCGGCCGACGCGGGGATAGCGGGGCGCGCACCGAGCCTCTTTCCCCTACGGAGACCGCGCGGCACCCGCCCGGCGGACCGGGCACTGCGAGGCGCCGGGCGACCCGGAGCCCGACGCGCCGGGCCCGCCGGGCGGGCCGATACCCGCAAGACGCCGAAGGAGTGATGCCAGTGCCCAGGCCATACGTCCGGTCCGAGGACCGGTACGTGCCCGCCGTGGCGGTAACCGGCCGCGGAGGCACCGCATGAGCGCACAGCCGGCCGGCACCGCGCCCGCCGCACCGGACGAGCTCCTCGCGCACTTCGACGGCCTCATCACCAGGGGCGAGACGATCGAACCCCGTGACTGGATGCCCGACGGCTACCGCCGGATGATGATCCGTCAGATCGCGCAGCACGCCCACTCCGAGATCATCGGCATGCAGCCGGAGGGCGCCTGGCTCACCCGGGCCCCTTCCCTGCACCGCAAATCGGTGCTCATCGCCAAGGTGCAGGACGAGGCCGGGCACGGGCTGTACCTCTACTCCGCCGCCGAGACACTGGGTGTGGACCGGGCCGATCTCTTCGACGCCCTGCACGGGGGGCAGCAGCGGGCTTCGGCGACGTTCAACCACCCGGCGCTGACGTGGG
Organism: Streptomyces sp. NPDC028722; assembly: GCF_040637655.1. NCBI lineage: Bacteria > Bacillati > Actinomycetota > Actinomycetes > Kitasatosporales > Streptomycetaceae > Streptomyces > Streptomyces sp. NPDC028722. The sequence continues at coordinate 157,476 of NZ_JBEZWU010000012.1, read as the reverse complement.
CGGACACCGGCGCCGTCGCCTGGCTGACGGACGGCGCCGCCGTCATCAACCAAGCGCCCCTGTGCCGCACGTCCTACGGACCGTACGCCCGGGCGATGCGCCGCGTCTGCCAGGAGGAGGCCTTCCACGTACGGCAGGGGTACGACCTCATGCGCGCCCTGTGTGCGGGCACGCCGGAACAGAAGGCGATGGCCCAGGACGCGGTGAACCGCTGGTGGCTGCCGGCCGTGGCGCTGATGTTCGGCCCGCCCGACACCGAGGCCGGCGGCACCGACGCCCGCACCGCCGCACTCGGCGCCGCGGTCTCCCGCCGCGCCATGGCCTGGGGCATCAAGCGCCACACCAACGACGAACTGCGCCAGCGCTTCGTCGACAGCTGTGTCCCCCAGGCCGAACGCCTCGGGCTCACCCTCCCCGATCCGGCGATCCGCTGGAACGAGGAACGCGGCCACTACGACTTCACCCCGGTCGACTGGGACGTCTACCGCGAGGCGCTCGGCGACGACACGCACTGGTCCCGGCAACGCGTCGAACACCGGCGCACGGCGCACGAGGACGGCGCCTGGGTGCGGGAGGCGTCCGCGGCGTACGCGGCACGCTTCGGAGCCGACGGGGCACCCAGCAGCACGGCTACGGCTACGGCTACGGCTACGGCTACGGCTACGGCCACGGACGCGGACACGGCTACGGTCCCGGTCACGGCCACGGCCCAGGGGGCGCGGGAACGGGTGGGTGAGCGCTGATGAGCCGGGAGCGAGAGGGCGCCCCGGCGTCCTGGGAGGTCCTCCTCAGGCCCCGCCGGGGCCTCGCCCACCAGCACGTGGGGTCCGTGCGCGCCTCCGACGCCGAAACGGCCCTGCTGCGGGCCCGTGATCTGTACACCCGGCGCGGCGACCCGCTGTCCCTGTGGGTGGTCCGCTCGGACGCCGTGCACGCGGCCTCCCCGGACGAACACGACCCGTTCTTCGCGGGCGCCCACCACAAGCCCTACCGGTACCCGGAGCAGTTCGCGCCGCTGACCGAGGAAGGCCCCGACGGTGACCCTCTCGACTGACCCCGCCGCGTCCGCCGAAGCCGCCCGCGTCGACGCCCACCTCGCCGTGCACCTGCTGCGCCTCGGCGACGACGCTCTCGTCCTCGGGCAGCGGCTGTGCCAGTGGATCACGCGCGCGCCGACCATCGAGGAGGACATGGCGCTGTCGAACATCGCCCTCGACCTGATCGGCCACGCCCGCATGCTGCTCACCCTGAGCGGACAGGCCGACGGAACCGGACGCACCGAGGACGAGTTCGCCTTCACCCGCTCCGACCGCGAGTTCACCAACGCCCTGCTGACCGAACTGGCGAACGGGGATTTCGCCGTGACCGTCGCCCGGCAACTCGCCTACACCCACTACGCGGTCCTGTACTACGAGGCCCTGGCCGGATGCGCGGACGCCCGACTGGCCGGTTTCGGCGAGCGGGCCGCCCGGGAGGTGGCCTTCCACCGGATGCACGCCGACAACTGGACCCTCCGGCTGGGACTCGGCACCCCCGAGAGCTGCCGTCGCATGCAGCGGGGACTGGAGCGCGTGTGGCCCTACACCGCCGAGTTGTTCGACGTGGACGACGTACTGAGCCACCTCGTCGCGGCGGGCACGGTGCCCTCGCCCGCCCCGCTGCGTCCCGCCTGGGAGCGGAGTGTGGGCGAGGTCGTGACCCGCGCCGGCCTGTCCGTGCCGGTCCCGCGCTGGCAGGCCCGCGGCGGCCGGGCGGGCCTGCACACCGAGGAGTTCGGGCCGCTGATCGCCGAGATGCAGTCGGTGCACCGCCAGTTCCCGGGAGGCCGCTGGTGAACGGCCCGACCCCCTCGGTGACGTCCCCGGCGCCGCCTCGGACGACACCTCCGGCACCGCGACCCGTCGTACCCCTGCGCCCCGCCCGCGCGGTGACGGAGGTCCGGGCCCTCGTGGAAGCACTGCCCGACCCGGAGCTGCCGATGATCGGCCTCGGCGACCTCGGCGTGATCCGCTCGGTCGCCCCGGCCACCGACGGAGTGCTCGAAGTGGAGGTCACCCCGACCTACCTGGGCTGCCCGGCACTGCCCGCCATCGTCTCCGCGATCCGGGACGTGCTGGCCGCGAGCGGCCACCCCGAGGGGCGGGTACGGCAGGTCCTGTCCCCGCCGTGGACGACGGACCGCATCACGGAGGCGGGGCGGGCGAAACTCGCCGCCCACGGCATCGCCCCGCCCGTCCCCGCCCCGGCGGACGGTCCGGTCCCGGTCCCGCTGGCCCAGGTGCCCTGCCCGCACTGCGGCTCCCGTGCCACCCGGCCGCACAGCCCTTTCGGGCCGACCCGCTGCCAGTCCGTGCTCCGGTGCACGGCATGCCACGAGCTGTTCCCCCACCTGAGCGCGCTGTGAGGCGGACCGTGAACACCATCGACACCTCCCACACAACCGTCCCCCCGGGCGGGTCCGCCTCCGCCGCGGACAGGGCCGACGACACCCCAGGCGTGTCCGCCGCGCCCGGCACCGCCTCCGCCGAGACGGGCGCCATCCCCACCGCGCCGGGCACTGCCTCCGCCGCCGCAGGTGGTCCCGCCGGGCCCGGCACCGCCTCGGCCGGAACCGGCACCATCCCCACGGAGCCCGGCGTCGCCTCCGCCGCGGGCGTGTCCGCCCCCGCCGGCGTTCCCGCCGCGCCCCGTCCCGTCCCCGCCGGGCCCGGCGCCATCCCCACCGCGCCGGGCACTGCCTCCACCACCGCCGGCGTTCCCGCCGCGCCCCGCCCCGTCCCCGCCGGGCCCGGCCCCCTCCCCGCCGAGCCCCGTCCCGCCGCCACCCCCGCCGAGGGCGCCGTCGTGCCCGTTGCCGCGCCCCCGGCCGCCTCGGGTCCGGAACCCTCCGGCCGGCCCCGGCGCAGTGGCTGGCACCCGCTCGTGGTCGCCGATGTCCGGCACCTGCCCGGCGACGCGGTCGCGGTCACCCTGGAGGTGCCCGGGCCGCTGCGCGAGGTCTTCGCGCACCGGGCCGGCGAGCACGTCGTGGTCCGGCACCACCTCGCCGGCAGGGAGCTGCGCCGCAGCTATTCCGTGTGCCCCCCACCCGGCGACCCGGCCGCGCTGCGCCTGGTGATCAGGCGCGGTGCCCCCGACGGCTTCGGTGCCCATGCCATCACCGCTCTGGCACCCGGAGACGTCCTCGAACTCTCCTCGCCCACGGGCACGTTCGCTCTGCCCGGCCCACCCGGGGGGCACCACGTCCTGATCGCGGGCGGCTCCGGCATCACACCGCTCGCCGCCATGGCCGCCACCGCGCTGCGCGAGGACCCCGCCTGCCGGGTCTCCCTGATCCACTCGGTCCCGACGTCCGCCGACGCCCTGCTGGCCGACGAACTCGCCCTTCTCAAGGACGCGTTCGTCGACCGCTTCACCGTCCTGTACGTCCTCACCCGGGAGGAGCGCGGCGCCGGGCCGCCGGGCGGGCGCATCGACGGTGTGACGCTGCCGCGCCTGCTCACCGCGGTCGGCGCCCGCCCCGGCCCCGGCACCGCGTTCGCCCTGTGCGGCCCGGCCGGCCTGGTCGTCTCCGTACGCCGGGCGCTCACGGTGTGGGGCGCCGAGGCGGCCCGGATCCGCTCGGAGATGTTCACTCCTGCCGGTACCGGTACCCCGCAGCCGAGTGCGCCGCCTTCCCGGCCGACGGCCGCCCCGCAGCGGACCCGTGTCACCGCGCTGCTCGGCGGTCACCGCCGTCTGGCGACCGCCGGACCCGGCGATGCCACGCTCCTCGACGCGCTGCTGCGCGCCCACCCCGACGTCCCCTTCGCCTGTCGCGAGGGCGTGTGCGGCAGCTGCCGCGCCCGCGTCCTGTCCGGCCGGGTGACGGCGGCACCCCAGCACGCCCTCGACGCCGAGGAGACCGCCGCGGGCTACACGCTCGTGTGCAGGGCCCGGCCGCTCGGCACCGAACTCACCCTCGACTTCGACGCATGACCCGGCGCACGTCGCGTGCGCGATCCCAGCACACTCGCCCGAAGGAGAAGACGTTGACCACCACCCTGCGGCACGAGGGCAGAACCGCCCTGGTCACCGGAGGCAGCCGCGGTATCGGCCGGGCCATCAGCCGGCGCCTGGCCCGGGAGGGTGCCCTCGTGGCGGTCCACTACGGGCACGACCGGACCGCGGCCGAGCGAACCGTGAAGGAGATCGAGGCCGACGGCGGCCGGGCCTTCCCCGTCCACGCCGAACTCGGTGTGCCGGGCGACGCCGACGCGCTCTGGGAGGCGTTCGACCGCGCCCTGACCGGTCAGGGCGCGCAGCCGGGCGTGGACATCCTCGTCAACAACGCCGGCATCACCCTTCCGCGCCGGATCACGGACGTCACCGAGGCAGACTACGACCGGGTGTTCGCCATCAACACCAGAGCACCGTTCTTCATCGTCCAGCGCGGACTGGACCGGCTGCGCGACGGCGGCAGGATCGTGAACGTCTCCTCGGTGGCCACCCGCGTCGCCTTCCCGGCGATCGTCGCCTACACCATGACCAAGGCCGCCCTGGACTACCTCACTCTGTCCCTCGCGCAGGAGCTGGGCCACCGGGGCATCACCGTCAACAGTGTCGCGCCCGGCTACACCGAGACGGAGATCAACCCCACGCTGCGCATCCCGGAGGTCCGCCGGCGGTACTCGGAGGCCTCCGTGTTCGCCCGGCTCGGCGAGCCCGCGGACATCGCCGACGTCGTGTCCTTCGTGGCGAGCGACGAAGCCCGCTGGGTGACCGGCCAGTGGATCGACGCCTCGGGCGGCGTGCACCTCGGCGTGTGAGACAGCCCCTCGCCACACCGCTTTTCCCGCACCACCCGACCGGTGGCCCCCCGCCCCGGCCGCAGGGCCGCGCTCCCGGCCTGTGGCAGCACCAGGAGGATGCCATGAACGACAGCACGTCCGCCCTCGCCCCGCCCCTCGGGGACGGCCTCGACCTGTTGACCCAGCCCTTCCCCGGCGCGAGCCCCTACGACACCTATGTGCACGCGTCCGTCCTCAACACACTCCAGCACCCCCTCACCGAGGCCCCGGACGAGATGGGCTTCCTGGTCACCACCCAGGTGATGGAGCTGTGGTTCACCCTGATCGTCCACGAGTGGCGCACCGCCGGTACGGCCTTCGCCAAGGACGACCTGGACGCGGCGATGGACGCACTGGTGCGCAGCCGCCGCGCCCTGACCGCCCTCAACGCCGCCTGGGCACCGATCGCCGCCCTGACCCCCTCCCAGTTCAACGGTTTCCGCGCCGCGTTCGGCAGGGCGTCCGGCTTCCAGTCGGCGATGTACCGGCACATGGAGTTCCTCCTGGGAGACAAGTCCCCCGGCATGCTCCGCCTGCACCGGGGCGACGGACCGGTCCACGAGGCGCTCGGCGAGACCTACCGTGGACCGTCCCTCTACGACGAGGTGCTGCGCTTCCTGCACCGGCGGGGCCTGCCCGTCCCCGAACACGTCCGGGAGCGGGACGTGACCGGCCCGTACACCTCGGACCCGGACGTGGTCGAGGTCTGGCGGCAAATCTATGCCGGCCCGCAGCACCATCCGCTGCTCGCCCTCGGTGAACTGCTCACCGACATCGCCGAACTCGTCACGCGCTGGCGCTCGGACCACGTCATGGTCGTACGCCGTGCCATGGGAACCAAGAGCGGCAGCGCGGGCTCCGCCGGGCTCGCCTGGCTGGAGCGGCGCGCGGCCCGCCCGGTCTTCCCCGAACTGTGGGAGGTGCGCGGTGGCCTCTAGGACCATCTCCGCCTTCGCGGCCGAGGAGGAGAAGCGGGTGCTGAGCCTGAAGCCGGTGCTGGCGCCCGTGCACGGCTCCTACGGGAACCACCCCCACCAGGTCTACGACGCCTGGCCGGCCGACGACCCCGCCGCCCCGCTGGTGATCCTGTTGCACGGCGGTTACTGGCGCTACGACCGGATGCACCTGACCCCCTTCGCGGCCTACCTCTCCGGGCAGGGCTTCGACGTCCTGCTGCCGGGCTTCCGTCGGTCCGGTGGCGCCGGCGGCTATCCCGAGACGTTCGACGATGTCGCGCGGATCGTGGACACCCTGCCCCAGGGACGGCCGTACGTCCTGGCGGGGCACTGCTCGGGCGGCCACCTCGCCCTGTGGTGTGCGGCGCGCGGCCTGCTGTCGCCCGGTTCGCGCTGGTACACCGCGGACCTGCCCACCGCCGTGCTGGCGCTCGCTCCGATCACGGACCTCACCGCCACCCGCCGCGACGACCTCAGCAACGGCGCCGCCCTGCAACTCCTCGGCGGAATGCACGTGTTCGAGGAGCGACTGTCCGCGGTGGACCCCCTCACCCTGCTGCGCGACGCGGGCACGACCGGCGTCCCCACCGTGCTGCTGCACGGGGCCGTCGACGAGGAGGTCCCGCTCACCCAGTTCACCGACTACGCGTCCGTACACCGTGATCTGAGGACCGTCGTGCTGCCCGGCACCGGCCACTACACGCTCATCGAACCGGGGGCGCCCGGTGCCCGCGCGGTCGCCGACACCCTGGGGGAGATGTCGGCCGCCTTCGGCGCACGCCGCCCGGCCGACGGCAGCCGGAAGACCCCGCAGCCATGACGACCACCGGCACCGGACGACGACAACCGGAAGGCCCGCAACCGTGACGACGACCTTCACCGCACTGGACGAACAGGCCGTGCGACTCGACGCCGACGACGTCCTGGCCCCCCTCGGCGAGCGGTTCCTGCTCCCGGACGGCGTCGTCTACCTCGACGGCAACTCCCTGGGCCCCCTGCCCGCCGCCGTCCCCCAGGCCCTCACCGACGTGGTGTCCCGGCAGTGGGGCACCGACCTCATCCGCTCCTGGAACACCAACGGCTGGTGGGACGCGCCCCTGCGGGTGGGTGACGCCGTCGGCAGGCTCCTCGGCGCGGCGCCGGGGCAGACGGTGGCGGGGGACTCCACCAGCGTGCAGTCGTTCACCGCGCTCAGCGCCGCGGCCGCACTGCGCCCCGACCGGACGCTGCTGGTCACCGACCCCGGCCACTTCCCCACCGACCGGTACCTCGCACAGGCGGTCGCCGACCGCCACGGCCTCGAAGTACGGTACGTCCCCCCGGCCGGCCTGGCGTCGTTCCTCGCCGCGGAGGGCGATCGCGTCGCCGTGATCAGCTACCCGCCCGTCGACTTCCGCACGGGGGAGCTGTACGACATGCGGTCGCTGACCGAGGCCGCGCACCGCGTCGGCGCGCTGGTCCTGTGGGACCTGTGCCATGCGGCGGGCGCCCTCCCGCTGCAACTCGACGCACACGAAGTGGACTTCGCCGTCGGCTGCGGCTACAAGTTCCTCAACGGCGGTCCGGGAGCCCCCGCGTACCTGTACGTGGCCCGACGCCATCACGAGGCACTCGACACCCCGCTGCCCGGCTGGAACGGCCATGCCGACCCCTTCGGCCTGAACCGCCACTACACGCCCGCGCCGGGCATCGCCCGGGCCCGGATCGGCACCCCGCCCATCCTGTCCCTGCTGGCCCTCGAAGCCGCGCTCACCGTCTTCGACGACGTCGACCTGGCCCGGGTCCGCGCCAAGAGCCTCTCCCTGACCACCTTCTTCCTCCAGTGCACCGCCGAACTCCTCGTCCCCCTCGGCTTCGAACCCGTCACCCCGTCCGACCCCGCGCGCCGCGGCAGCCACGTCGCCCTGCGCCACCCTCACGCCCACGGTCTGACCCAGGCCCTGGCGGACCGCGGCGTGATCATCGACATGCGCGCCCCGGACCTGCTGCGCTTCGGCGTGAACGCCCTCTACACGACCCATCAGCACCTGCTCACCGCCGCCGGCCACCTGAGCGGCATCGTCCGGGAAGCCACCTACGACCCGACGCCCCCGCCCTCGGGCCCGGTCACCTGAGAACTGTCGGAGCACCACAGCCGTCCGCACCCGGCGTTCGCGGGGCGGACGCTGCCCAGCCGTCACGCGGCGCTCCCGTCGGCGTCGGCCAGCCGCAGCCGAAGGCGGCCTCCACGAAGCACTGGTGGTAGGCCGCCTGCGCGCCCTGGTGCAGGGCGCGTTCCAGGGCTGCGGGGGTCGGCGAGTCACGCCGGGACCAGCCGTCGCGCAGCAGTGAGACGGCGAACCCGGCGACGAAGGCGTCCCCGCAGCCCATCGTGTCGGACATGGAACCGGGGTCCGCGGTACGGGCCGGCGCGGCGGCCGTGGTCCGGCCGTCGTACGCGATCGCCCCGGCCAGGCCACGGGTGGCCAGCGCCATGCCGGCCCCCCGCTGCACCGCCTCGGTGAGCAGCGCGCGCGTGGCGGCCTCGTCCAGGTGCGAGCACGACAGCAGCGCCAGGTCGACATGGGGGCAGACACGGTCGAGATAGGCGGGAGTGCGGTACTCCTCCTCGTCGGAGAAGTCGAAGCTGACCAGTGGGCCGGCTGTGGCGAGCCGCGGGAGTGCGGCCTCGGTGCGGGAGTAGACGCTGGAGTGCACGAGGGTGAACGACGCGGCGTAGGCGAGCAGGGCGGGGGTGAGGGGGAGAGGTTCGCGGACGGCGTCACCGCCGGGGTCGTAGCCGAGGAAGACCCGGTCACCGTGCCGCACGTGCAGCGTGGAGACCGAGGTCGAACCGTGGCGCACGAGGCTCCGGTCCACGGTGACGCCCTGCGCGGTGACGGCCGCGCGCAGGGCGGTGCCGAGGTCGTCGTCGCCGAACACCCCCAGGTAGGCGGCGTCCAGGCCGAGCCGGTGGGTGTAGACGGCGACGTTGACGCAGTTGCCGCCGGGGTAGTCGGTGCCGCGGTCCACGAAGCGGTCGACGGTGTTGTCGCCGAAGCCGAGGACATTCATGAGGGACTCCCGAGGTGCGGGCACGATGTGCGAAGGCACCGCGCCCGCCGTGGGCGCGCCGGTGCCAGGGCACCGGCGCGCGGGACGTGAGGGACTAGGGGTACCGGTCGGAAGGGCTCAGTAGTCCATGACGCGGTAGTAGCGGCGCAGGTCGAGCGAGTGGTCGCGCACCCGCTCCAGGTGCTTGCTGACCCTGTCCATCACGGTGTCCGTCACCAGCGGGGCGAGCAGTCCGCGGAACCGCGGGCTGATGCCTTCCAGGGGGTAGTCGCGGGTGTCGAAGACGGTGACGTCCTTGGAGACGCGCTTGGCGAAGGCCTCGGCGCGGTCGGTCAGGGCCCGGGTCTCGTCCTCGCCCTGGAAGACGATGACACTGGTGCTCTCCTCCAGGAGCTCCAGCGAGCCGTGGAAGAACTCCGCGCTGTGCACCCGGGTGGTGCGCAGCCACTGCATCTCCTCGAGGATGCACATGGAGTACAGGTAGGTGAATCCCCACAGGTTTCCGCCGCCGATGAGGAAGTGGTAGCCGGTGTCCTTGTGGGCCTCGGCGAAGGCCGCCGCCACCGGCTCGGCCTGCCGGGCGACGTCCACCAGGATGCGGGGCAGGCCCGCGAGTTCGTCGGCGAGTCGTTCGTAGCCCTCGAACTCGCCCCGGCGGGAGAGCAGCCGGCCCATGAACAGCAGCAGCTGGACGTCGAACGGCCAGGCCTTGGGCTCGGAGATCAACGCGGTGTCGACGTTCTGGGCGACGGGGGAGTCGGGGTAGCCGGTGAAGCCGATCGTGTGGGCGCCCCGGGACTTGCAGTAGTCGATGGCGCGGAGGCTGTCGTCGGTGGTGCCGGAGACGGAGGTGAAGACGGCGATGGTGCGTTCGCCGAGGCGGGCGTCGCCGGAGGCGACGAGTTCGGCGGCGACGGCGGCCCGCACCGGCAGCACCGAGGAACGCCGGGCGAGGTGCTCATAGGGCCACATCTGCGCGTAGGTGCCGCCCGCGCCCACGAGGAGGACGTTGTCGTAGCCGTCGTCGGCCAGACGGTCGACGACCTTCTCGATCTGGGGACGCAGCGCCAGGAGGCTCTCCGTCTGGGAGACGAACTCGGCTTCGTTGAACTTGAGCACGGTGATGACTTCCTCAGGGGTTGTTCCGTACCGGCCGGCGTGTGCCGGTGAACCGGTGTCCGAAGGACGCGCGGACCGGGTCAGGTCGCGCGACGCCGGGAGAACAGCACGTTCGCCCCGGCGATGATCAGGCCGCCGACGAAGATCAGCGTTCCCATGACGTTGACCTGCGGGGGCACGCCGGTACGGCTGGCGCTGTACACCCACAGCGGGAAGGTGACCGTACGGCCGGCGTTGAAGCTGGTGATGACGTAGTCGTCGATGGACAGGGCGAAGCAGAGCAGGGCACCGGAGGCCACGCCGGGCAGCAGCATCGGCAGGGTGACCAGCCGGAACGCCGTCCACGGGCCCGCCCCCAGGTCGCGGGCGGCCTCCTCCAGCGTCGGATCGTGTCCGGCCATGCGTGCCCGTACGGTGATGGCGACGTAGGGGATGCAGAAGGCCACGTGCGCGATGACGACGGTCCAGTAGCCGCGGGGCACGCCCATGACGATGAACAGCGACAGCAGTGCGGCGCCGAGGGCGATCTCGGGGGCGGCGATGGCGGCGAACATCAGCAGGTCCACCGAGCCCCGGCCGCGGAAGCGGTGACGGCCGAGCGCCAGCCCGATCGGCGTGCCCAGCAGGGTGGCGACCACGGCGACGACCACGGCGATGGTGAGGCTGTTGACCAGCGCGGAGGTCAGGTTGGGGAGGGCGAACAGGTGCCGGTACCAGGTGAGGGTGAAGCCCTGCCAGGTGAAGTTCACCTTGCTGCCCGTGTTGTTGAACCCGAACAGGATCATGACGGCGATCGGCAGCAGCAGCCAGCCCAGCACCAGCACGGTGTACAGAGTCAGGGTGGGGCGGCGGCGCCCGCGTCCGGCGCGGCGTGGACGTGGCGTGGCGGGCGCGCCGGCCGCGGGAGCGACGGTTGTGGTGGTCATCGCGCGGCCGCCTCCAGGACCTCTTCGGTGCCCAGGGCCCGGGCGTAGGTGAACACGGCCAGCAGCAGTGCGCCCATGAGGACGAAGGACAGGGCGGAGGCGCCGGGGTAGTCGAGGTTGGTGAAGTACTCGGTCTGGATGATGTTGCCGATCATCGTCGTGGAGGGGCCGCCGAGGATCCCGGCGTTGACGTAGTCGGCACAGGCGGGCACGAACGTCAGCAGTACGCCGGCGAAGACCCCGGGCAGCGACAGCGGCAGCACCACGCGCAGGAACGTCTCCGCCCGGGAGGCGTACAGATCGGTGGACGCCTCGATCACCGTGGGGTTCACCCGTTCCAGGGCGACGTACACGGGCAGCACCATGAACGGCAGGAAGTTGTAGGTCAGTCCGCCGATCACCGCGTAGGGCGTGGCCAGCAGGTGGAAGTCGGCCGGGAGCAGACCGATGTCCTTCAGCGGTCCGAGCAGGACGCCGTGGTCGGCGAGCACCACGTTCCAGGACTGGGTGCGGATGACGAAGGAGACGAAGAAGGGCAGCAGGAGCAGGAAGAGGAACACCGATTTGTGCCGGCCGGCCCGGAAGGCGATCCAGTAGGCCACCGGGTAGCCGACGACGGCGCAGCCGACGGTCGCCGCGGCGCCGTAGACCAGGGACCTGACCAGTTGCACGTGGTAGGTGCGCACCACGTCGGCGTATGTGCTGAAGTGGAACGTCTGGCGGAAGCCGTCGATGAAGTCGCCGGTCTGCAACGACAGCGACACCATCACGATCACGGGGGTGACGAAGAAGGCGGCCAGCCACAGCCAGCCCGGCAGGATCAGCAGATAGGGGGCAAGTGCTTCCCCGGGACGGCGGCGGCGCCGGGTCAGGCCTGGTAGATCGGTTCGAACAGCGCGTTCCACTGCTTCTCCTCCTCTTGGTCGAGCACCCGCAGACGGCGCAGCTTCGACTGGTCGGCTTCGGTCGGGAAGACCAGGGGGCTGGTGCTCAGGGCGTCGAGCACGGTGCGCCGCCTGCCGCCGGCGGCGGCCGCGTCGCGTGCGACGACCTGCTGCGCGGCGGGAACGGGGCAGACGAACTGCACGGTCTCGCTGATCTTCGCGGCGACCTCGGGCCGGTAGGCGTAGTCCATGTAGGCCAGCGCGTCGACGGGATGGACGGCCGTCGACGGGATGCAGAGGTTGTCGGTCCACAGCAGACCGCCCTCCTCGGGGATGACGAACTCCAGCTGTGAGCCGCTCTGATTGGCCTGGAAGACGTCGCCCGAGTACACGAGGGAGGCCGCCAGGTCGCCCCGCTGGAGGGAGGACTGGTAGGTCGACGTGGAGTAGGAGCGGACCATGCCGGCGTCGCGCTGCTTGCGCAGCCAGGCCGCCGCCTTGCGCCAGTCGGCACGGGTGGAGGTCTCCGGGTCCACGCCGACGGCCAGCAGCGCGATGTTGCCCATCTGGACGGCGTCGTTCCACATGCCGACCCTGCCGCGCAGCTTCGGGTCGAGCAGGTCCTGCCAGCTGGTGATCCGCCGGCCGACCCGGGCCGGGTCGTAGCCGATGCCGGTCATGCCGGACTGCCAGGGCACGGTGTAGACGTTGCCGTGGTCGAAGGGGGAGTTCTTGAAGGCGGCTCCGCCGTACTGCGCGAAGTGGGGCAGACGGGTGTGGTCGAGCGGGGCGAGGTAGCCGAGTTCGATGTACTTGCCGAGGTAGCTGTCGCCGCCGACGACCATCAGGTCGTAGCCGATGCTCTGTCCGGAGGCGAACTCGGGCTGGATCTTGCCGAACCAGGAGGCGCTGTCGTCGATCAGCTCGTCGTAGGTGACCTCGATGCCGCTCTCGCGGGTGAAGGCGTCGAGGGTGGGATGCTTGCTCTGGTCGGCGGGGTCGACGTCGATGTACTGCGTGTAGTTGACGAAGTCCAGCCTGCCGGACCGCTTCCTCCCCCTCCAGAAGTCGGTGACGGCGGCGGCGATCTCCGCCTTGCCGGTGGGGACGTGTACGCGGGCGCCGGGGACGCTGCACGCGGCGAGCGGGGCCAGTGCGGCGGCGCCGACCGCGGCGCGCAGCAGGCCGCGCCGGGTGCAGCCGCGCGGGGTCAGTCCGCGCGGCCGGGGCGCGAAGGGTGTGGAGTGTTCGGGCATGGTGCTCCGCCTGTCGTCAGCGCGAGGTGAGGGAAACCGGGTCCGCTGCGGTCGCCGGAGTGGCGGGGGCGGTGGTGAGCAGGTAGGAGTGGTCGGTGGCCCAGGAGAGCCAGACGGACTCGCCGCGGGACGGGGACGCGCAGGCGCTGCCGTCGTTGGGCTGGAAGACCGTCATCTCCGCTCCGATGCTGGTGTCCACCGTGTAGCTGGTGGAGGTACCGAGGTAGACCACCTCCCGGACGGTGCCGCGGACGCGGCTGGCGGTGTCGGCCGGTTCGGTGGTCAGCGTGATCTTCTCCGGCCGCACGGTGAGTTCGACGGTCGCGCCGGCCACGTGGGAGCCACGCAGCGGTACCGTGACGCGCTCGCCGCCGCCGAGATCGAGCACCCCGGTTGCCGCCCCGACGGAGGTCAGGCGACCGCGGATCAGGTTGGAGGTGCCGATGAACCCGGCGACGAACGCGGTGGCGGGCCGCTCGTAGACCTCCTGCGGCGGGCCGACCTGCTCGACCAGGCCGTGGTTCATCACCGCGATGCGGTCGGACATGGTCAGAGCCTCGGCCTGGTCGTGCGTGACGTAGATGAAGGTGATGCCGACCTCGCGCTGGATGCGCTTGAGTTCCAGCTGCATGCTCTGCCGGAGCTTGAGGTCGAGGGCGCCGAGGGGTTCGTCCAGCAGGAGCGCACGGGGGCGGTTGACCAGGGCACGGGCGAGGGCGACCCGTTGCTGCTGGCCACCGGAGAGCTGGCGGGGATGCCGGTCGGCCTTGTCGGCCAGTTCGACGGTGTGCAGCATCTTCTCGACCCGGTCGCGGATCTCGTCCTTGGGCACGCGTTTGCGGCGCAGGCCGAACGCCACGTTGTCGGCGACGCTCAGGTGCGGGAAGAGGGCGTAGGACTGGAAGACCATGTTGATGTCGCGCCTGTCGGCGGGCACGCCGACCATGTCGCGGCCGTGCAGGAGGATCTGCCCACCGGTCGGTTCCTCGAAGCCGGCGATCATCCGCAAGGTGGTGGTCTTGCCGCAGCCGGAGGGGCCGAGGAGCGAGAAGAACTCGCCCTCGCCGATGGCGAGATCGACGCCGCGCACGATCGCCGCTTCCCGGGTGCCGGCGCCGCCGAAGTCCTTGACCACGTCGACGAGGGTGATGGCGGGGCCAGCGGCTGGTGGCGGCGAGAGGGTGTCGGTTGCCATCCGTGATACCTCCGGTGTTCGGGGCGTGCGATCGGGGCGGACGCGGGCAGGGGACGTACCGTGGCCGGCCGTGGAAAAGGCGGGCCGGGCCGGTCTCGGCGAAGATTGATAACGTTACCAACGGGCTTGACCTTACCCACGGACAGGCATCGTCCGTCAATGGTTGAATGGCCTCGAATTTCATCGGCCGGTTCCTCGGTCTCCGCCCAGCCGTCACCCACGAGAGATCGCCCATGCCCAACACCCCACGGCCGCCGCGACGCGTCACCATCCCCGACGTCGCCCGGCACGCCGGCGTGGGACAGGCCACCGCCGCCCGTGTCCTCGGCGGATACGGCTCGTCCAGCGCGGCCACCCGGGAACGGGTGCTGGCCGCCGCCGCCGAACTGGGCTACAGCACCAACGCGGTGGCCCGCAGCATGATCAGCGGACGCACCCACACGCTGGGCATGGTCGTCGCCGACGTGGAGAACGCCTACTTCGCCCGCGCGGTGCGCGGCGTCACCGACGTCGCGGCCAAGGCCGGCCTGCACGTCATCCTCGCCAACAGCGACGAGAAGGGCGACACCGAGAGGTCCGCGGTGCAGATGTTCATCGAGCGGCGCGTGGACGGCCTGGTCGTGGCGCCCGCCGCGACCGACCACGAGCACCTCGACAGGGCCGTCGCCGCGGGCATCCCCGTGGTCCTCCTGGACCGCGCACTGAGCGGCGCCACGCTGGACACGGTCGTCGTGGACAACCGCGGCGCCGCCAAGGCGGCGGTCTCCAGGTTCACCGACGCGGGCCACACCCGCATCGCCGTGATCACCTCGGCGTCCCCCGACGAGAACACCGCACAGCTAGCACCCGGTGCCGACATCTGGACCACGACCGAACGCCTCACCGGCTACCGGCAGGCCCTGCGCGCCGCCGGCATCCCCCGCGGGGCCGAGCTGATCCGCCACACCGGATACGACCGCACCTGGGCGCGCTCAGCCGTGCTGGACCTGATGAGCTCGCCCGACCGGCCCACCGCACTGTTCACCACCGACAACGTGGCCACGCTCGGAACCCTCGACGCCCTGCTCGACATCGACGCCCACATCCCCGGCGATGTCTCGGTCATCGGCTTCGACGACGCCGAATGGGCCACACTCGTCCGGCCGAGGCTGAGCGTGGTCAGCCAGCCGGTGCAGGAACTGGGCGGACTGGCCGCCGACATCCTCGTCCGCCGAATCAACGGCTCCACGGCCCGTCCTCGCCGGCACACCCTGCGCGCTGTGTACGTGCCGCGCGAGTCCACCGGTCCCGTGCCCGCGCGGGTACGGCGCCTGCGGGCGCCGGGGCAGTGACGCGCTCACCGGTCCGGTGCCGACCGACAGGACAGGGGTTCGACGCGGGCGGCCGGTACACCTCGATCACCCCTGCTCGGTACCACCGTGCCCGCCGGCGACAGCAACAGCCCCTCGTCCGCCCGGCGAAGGGGTGCGGCCGGTGAACGTGTACGTTCTGGTGGTGCTGATGGCAGCGGCGATGGTGGGGTGGTGCCAGAAGGCCGCGGGCGCCTGCCCATCCACGGCGTTCGCCGCCGCGCTGTTCACCGACCACACGCGTCGGCGTTGTACCGGTGGACGGAGGTGCCGCGAGTCCGTGTACGTCGTCGTGCGCACCCGCACCTGCAAGCACCCCGCACGGCCCGGCCGGAGGCCGGCCACTCAGAGAAAGCAGACCGCACCGTGTTCCAGGAAACCCCCATCTTCAGCCGCCTCGTCGCCGAGCGCGGCGACATCCCCAACCAGGTACGCGGTGAAGCCGACCGCATACACCGCGACCTGGCACGGGTGATGCCTTGGGTATCCGCGTCGGACCTGCCCGCCCGCCCCGTGCAGGACACCACGAGATGGTGACGGTGCGGACGTGGCGCGGTCCCTCCCGCTCGTTCGCCGCCGCGTCCCGCCCGAGTGAAGGACAGCCCGCCCTGGCGCCGGGGGACCGGACCGCTGCCGTGCCCTCGGCCGGATCGAGAGCTGGCCGCCCGCGGCGCACACGGACCTGATCTGAGCGAGCAGGTCGTGTACGGGAACCAGTAAGTCCCCGTACACGACCACCGGTTGCGGATCAGCGACGAGCCGAACCGCGAACTCGGCCCCCGCCTCGAAGCAGCCGTGGCAGCCAGCACCGAACTCCAGGAGCGCGACGCCCTCAAGAGCGTCGGTCTCGCGGCCGCCATGACGGCCGCGCTCATCGCCCGCGGTGTCCCCGACCCGACTGCGCATCTCGCGGGTGAGCTGGGAGTCCTCGCGTTCAAGCGGGGCTGCGCACAGTGGTCCGAAGGCGATCGTGATGACACGGAAGGGCTCGCGCCGCATGCACTGGCAGCCCTGGACGACCTGCGCGCGGCAACCGCGTCGCTGGGCTGATCGGTGCCGCCCGGCCGGGGCCGACCAGGCCCGGGCCGCGCCTGGTGCCGCGTCGCATGGCCTGACCTGCCGCAACAGGTTCGGAAACAGGCACTGATCTTGTTCTTTATGGTCTGAGTTGGTTTCGTTCGGTGATGCTCTCGGGCCGTTTCACGGTCTCGCCCACGTCGTAGTGGGTGGCGGGCCGCCGGTTCTTCGCGCCACGTGGCCTTCCAGGGCCGGGAGTTGAGGGTTTCGGTGCACGGGCCGGACAGTGCAGGTGCGGGCGGAGGTTCCGAAACCCCCGGCGGACTCGGGCCGGGGTGAGCCGGCCGGGCTCAGCGGGCTTTTCCCACGGCCGCCGCAAGTCGGCGACTGCCCCGCGCAGAAGGCGGATCTGGGTGTGCGCGGCGATGATCAGCCAGGTCCAGCGCTCGCCGGCCTCGGGGGTTCGCAGCTTCGGACGGGTCCAGCCGAAGGTCTGCTTCATCAGCCTGAAGAGGTGTTCAATGTCGAATCTCCTCAGGAACGCCTGCCAGCGCACGTCGACGTCCTCGCCGTTCAGGCCGGTGGCCGACGACCAGAGCCAGAGCGGGAGCGGGTCGCCTCCGCCGGGCAGGCGGTCGACCTGGAGGCGGAGCAGCCCTCGATGATGGGGAGTTCGCCGGTGTGGTCGATCCACGCGGAGCGGGTGGTCAGGCGGGGGTGGATGCCGTCCCAGGCCATCGCGCGGGCCGTGCCGTACCGGTCGGTGACCTGCACGGTTGCCGCGTCCGGCTCGCCCCAGGTCTCCGGCTCGGCGAAGCGGAACTCCTTGCCGTGCTTCGGCCGGCGCCCGCCCTGGGGCTAGGCCAGGGCGTACTCGGACGGCGTCCAGCAGTTGACACCAGGTGGTCCGGCCCGTTTCTAGGGCGGCGACGAAGGAGTAGGGCCAGCCGGGGATCGTCTGGTCGGAGGAACGGCCGTTGCGGCCGTAAATGCGGCAGAACAGGCGGTCCGGGCTGGTCGGCGCGTCGGGGCGGAGTCAGTTGCTGACATCGACCGCCAGGACCAGGCGCCCGTCGGCGGCCCACGGCATCGGCAGACCGGCCAGCACCTGACGTAGCCGGGGCACGTCCACGCTCCCGCGGTTCAACGCCTCGTACATCGCGCCGTGCCCACGCCGGTGCTCGGCCACCAGCGTCAGGTCCGCCGGCGACGTCACCGGACCGTCCGCGCACAGCAACGCGTCCACGAGCTCGAACAGCTCTTCCCCACGCGCGGTCAGGCAGTCGAATAAGTCCTCCCGGAAGCGTGACGCTTGCGCGAACGCCTCCCCGGAACCGGCGTCAGGCAGCAGACTCACCTTCACGGCCTTCGTCTCGATCGGTGCACCTTGGTCGGAGCACATGATCAGACGAAGGCCGCCCCAGCGTCCGGCGAACACCCACGTCAGCGACCCAGTTCGAGCCATTTTCGACGCCGGACCTCAAATGGCAAGGTCAGGCTCCCTCCGGAGTGATCAGGCAGAAGGGATGGCCGACGGGGTCCTCGTAGACGCGGTAACCGATCGGCTTGTCCGAACCATCTAGCAGCGTCGCACCGAGGGCGAGCACCTGGGCCTCAGCTGTATCGAGGTCAGCGACCATCACGTCGATGTGCATTTGCTGAGGGCGCGCGGAATCCTTCCACCGCGGCGCGCGAAAGTCGTCTACCTGCTGGAAGGCGACCACCGGGGCGCCCGCCGCGTTCTGGAGCACGACGAAGTCGCCGGTGTCCGCCTGCCGTGAGAGCGACAGCAGCTTCTCGTAGAAACCGGCGAGCTCATCCGGGTCGGGGCAGTCGATGACAATGGTGTACAGGCGTCCGATCATCCGGCTCACTTTGCCACTGGCCCGCGATCGGGCCAAACGGTAGGTGTCCAGCCCAAGGTTGAAGAACAAGCTGATGCTCCGGCGCCTGGCGGCTACGCGCTGGTGAGCGTACTTCCATCAGGGCACGCCGGCCGCCCGAGCCCGGGACACGGCCCGCCCCCGGCCGCCGGTTACCTGCGGCTGGTTGCCTCCGGTGTGGGGTACGCCGGGGCCTGCTCCCGCGACGTCGCCGGGCGGCGCGGGCCGGTCCGGGGCGTTTTACGGGAGCCGGGGGTGGCCGTGGGGCTCGGCGCGCGGCTCGCGAGCGCGTCGGCGCCGGTGGTCTTGCGGGGGGCCGGGGTGGCGGAGTCCGAGGCCGGTGCGGTCTGTCCCGGCGGGGGAGTGGGGCCCGGCGCGGTCGCGGGGGGCGGCGGAGCGAGCGGAACCGTCGGTGTCGCGGGGCCGGACGAGCCGGACAGGTGCAGCGGCAGTGCGACGAGGGCCGCCGCCGCGCACGTCAGGGCCGCCCCGGCGGCGGCGCGCAGCAGCTTGCGGCGGGTCGCCGTGCGGCGGATCGCCTCGTAGCGGCCGGGTGGCGGGCCGAGATAGTCGGCGGGCGGCCGGAGGACCACCATGAGCGGGTCGTCGGACGCGGACTCCGGGTCGTCGTCAAAGCGAGTGGTCAAGGTTTCTCCTCAGGTGGACGCGGAGCAGTTCCCGGGCCGCGTGCAGGTCGGCCTTGACGGTTCCTTCCTTGCGTCCGGTCAGTGCGGCCACCTCCCGGATCGGCATGTCAGCGTAGTAGTGGAGGAGGATCGGTACGCGCAGTCGTTCCGGCAGGGACTGCACGAGCAGGCGCACCGAGGGATCGCTCTGTTCGGCGTGGGGCCTGAGCGATGCCTCGGTGGTGGCGCGGCGTACGGCCCGGCGTTCGCGCTCGAGCTTGCGCCAGTGGTCGCGGACGATGTTGGCCGCCGTCACGTAGAGGAACCCGCGGGGCTCCTCCACGGACGTCCAGCGGGCCCAGAGCCGGGTGAACGCCTCGGAGGCGATCTCGTGGGCCGTCTCGTCGTCGTCGACGAGGCGGCGGCACCAGCCGGCGAGGCGCGGGTACAGGGCGGCGAACAGCTCGGACGCTGCCTTGTCGCGGGACCGTTTCAACGCTCTCCAGGGTCGGGGTGCCGGGTCGGGCACGGGTGGGGGCTGTGGGCGGGCCGGCGCCCCGCGGGGGGATGACGCCGGGCCGGTGGTGTGGCGTTCGCCGGCCCGGCCGCCGCCGCGGGATGCCGGCCCGTCACGGACCGGTGGAGCTGACGCGAGCGAAGACGATCACGTTGTCACGGTAGCCGTGGCCGTCGCGCGGCCCGCCGCAGGTGATGAGCCGCAGCTCCGGGCGGTCCACGTTCCCGTAGACGTCTTCGGTCGGGAAGTGCGCCTTGGCCACCGTGCGGAGGGCGGTGACGGCGAACTCCGCCTGCGTACCGTTCTCCAGGCGGGCCACGATCCTCTCGCCGGTCCGCAGCCGGTCCAGGTGGCGGAAGACTCCGTCGCCGTAGGAGCCGACCGTGACGTGGCCGAGGATCACCGACGGTCCGCGCTGACCCGGCGTCGGCGAATTCCGGTACCAGCCCGCCCGGTCGTGTGCGGTGACCGGGGGGACCTGCACGGTGCCGTCCGGTGCCAGGCCGAGGCTGAGCAGCGGGGTGTCGACCCCGATGGCCGGGATGCGGAGCCGGACCGGTACCGAACGGCGCAGCGGGCGCGGGGCGTCGCCGGCGCCCGGCGGCGTGGCCGACGGCCTTGCCTGCGCGGTGCCTTCGGCGCCCGGGGTGCCGTGGTGGGTGCCCGCCGGGTGGGCGGGCGCGGGCCGGCCGGTCCCGACACCGCCGCAGCCGGCCAGCAGCGCGGTCAGTGCCGCGCCACCGAACGCGCGCCTGGAGAGCGGTGTCATGCCCCGGTCGCCCGGCGGCGGACGACGAAGACGGCTCCGCCGGCCAGCACCAGCGCCGCACCGGCGGCGCCGCCGCCGATCAGCCCGTCCCGGGAGCCGGAGTCCGTGGCGGGCGTGGTGACGCCGGTGTCGGGTGCCCCCGCGGGCACCTTGTCGACCTGGCCGCGGGCCGGGACCCTGGCGGGTCCGGTGCGCGGCCCGCGGCCGTGCTCGGTGCTGTCCTGGGCGGGGGCGCTGGGGACAGGGGTGGCGGCCTTGGACGGGGCCTGGGTGGGGGTGGCGACCTTGGAAGGGGCCTGGGTGGGCTTGGTCCCGTCGGCGAAGGCGGGCACGGTGCCCGCCAGCACGGCGGTGCACGCGAGTGCCGTGGCACTGAGGACGGTTCGGCGCATCGGAGGACTCTCTCTCGTCGGCCGCCCGCACGGTTCGGCGGGCGGTTGCGGAATCGAGCGGAGAGACGAGGCGGGGCGGAACCAGGTTGTAAAGAGCGGGCAAAGTCGCGCGGTGACTGCATTCCAGCGGGTGATGCGTTCACCCCACGGCTGACGCGCGGGCCGGATACCGTACTAGGTCCCCGGCACGGAAGGGCGACGACGCCATGGACAGGTCTGCCTCTAAGAGTGTGGTCCGTGAGAGCCTCGTGCTGGGTGCGGCCCTGGTGTCGGTCGTGCTCTGCGCCACGGCCAGTGGTGCCGCTCCCGGGGACACGAGGGGGGACAAGGCGACGGTTGCCGTTGCCCGTGCGAGCGGCGAAAGCGGCTGTCCGGTTGTGTACTTCGACCTGGGCGAGACCCTCCTGCACACCGCGGACGACGGCAGCACCAGTTATCAGCCCGGCGCGGCCTCGTACCTGCGCTCCTTGCGCCAACGGCACATCGAAGTCGGCCTGATCACCAATGTTCCGTCCTCATGGGGCACGACCGACGCCGAGCGGGCCGCCAAGCTGAAAGAGGAGGTCGACGCGACGTGGCGAGGTCCGGTCCCCTTCGCCTGGGAGGACTTCGGGGACCGGATCCTCACTCCGCGTGCCGAGACCGAGCGCAAGCCGGCTCCGGTCCTTTGGCAGCGCGCGAAGGCCGACTCGGGCCGGTGCCGTGTCGTCTACGAGGCGGAAACGACCGAAGAGGTCATGGTCGCGTCTTCGCTGGGTTTCGTGTCGTACCAGGTCGGCCGACCTCACCGTCCCGCTTTCCTGCCGGTGGGGCTGATCGAACTCCTCCGGGCCCCGGGCGGCGGCGTCATGCCGGGTGGATGAGACGGTTTTCGTGGGCGAAGACCACGGCCTGTATCCGGTCGCGGAGTTCGAGCTTTTGCAGGATTCTCCCCAGATGGGACTTCACGGTCGCCTCCGCGAGGTACAGCGTGGCCGCGATCTCGGTGTTGGACAGGCCGCAGCCCACCTGGATGAGCACCTCGCGCTCACGGGCGCTGAGCCGGCTCAACCGCTCGTCGTGGGCGGCGCCGCTGCCGTCGGGGATGTGCGGGCGGAGGCTCTCCAGCAGACGGCGGGTGATCCGCGGGGAGACCACCGCGTCGCCCGCGGCCACGCTGCGTATCGCGGTGAGCAGTTCCTCGGGCCTGGTGTTCTTCAGCAGGAAGCCCGAGGCTCCGGCGTTGAGTCCGGCGAACGCGTATTCATCCAGGTCGAAGGTGGTGAGGATCAGTACTCTGCTCCGCGGGGAGATCCGGACGACCTGCCGGGTCGCCTCGATCCCGTCGGTCCCGGGCATCCGGACGTCCATGAGGACGACATCGGGGCGCAGTTCCCGGGCGAGGCGTACGGCCTGGACGCCGTCCGCGGCTTCGCCGACCGCTGCCATGTCGGGCTGGGCCTCCAGGACCGTGCTGAACGCCATCCGGAGCAGCGCTTCGTCGTCGGCGATCAGGATGCGGATCGTCATGCGGACGCCGCTCCGCTGCCGTCGAGGAACAGGCGGGTACGGACTCCCCAGCCGCCGCCCGGAAGCGGTCCGGCCTGCAACTTCCCCCCGTAGGCGGCCGAGCGCTCGCGCATGCCGGGGATGCCGTGGCCGGATGGTGCGGTGCCGGGAGATGGTGGGCAGGGGCCGGTGTCGGTGACGTCCACTGTGACGGTCTCGGTCGAGCACCGTATCCGGACCTTCGCGTGGGTGCCGGTGGGCGTGTGCTTGAGGGTGTTGGTCAAGGCTTCCTGTACCAGGCGGTAGACGGTCAGTTGTGCGGTGGCAGGTATGTGGGTGTGGCCGCCCTGGACCTCGACGCGGGTCGGCAGCCCGGCGGCGCCCATCTGGTCGGCGAGGGCCCCCAGTTGCGCGATGCCGGGCAACGGGTGGCGCTCCGCGTCCGGTTCGTCGGTGCGCAGGATGCCCAACGAGCGGCGCATGTCGGTCAGGGCCTGCCGGCCCGTCTCGGAGATCTGGAGCATGGCGGTGGTGGCCTTGTCGGGCGACCGGTGCTGCGCGTAGACGGCGGCGTCGGTGAGCGCGACCATGACGGACAGGTTGTGGGTGACGATGTCGTGCATCTCCCGGGTGATACGTGTCCTCTCCTCGGCGACGGCCAGTCGGGCCTGCTGGTCCTGTTGTTGCTCCAGGCGTGCGGCCCGTTCCTCCAGGGCCGAGAGGTAGGCGCGCGTGGTCCGCGCGTTCACACCCAGGACGGCGGCGGCGACGACCATCGCGGTGACCGCGACGAAGGGGGTCAGGAATGCGCCTTCCGTCGCCCAGCGCAGGCAGGCCAGCAGGGCCCCGCCCTCCACGATGGCACCGGCGACAAGCGTGCCGCGCCGGCCCGAGTGCGCGGCCGCCGTGTGGAGAGCCACCAGCAAGGCGATGTCCGCCGGCAGTTGGACGTCCATCAGCCACTGGACGAAGGCCGCGGCTGCCACGGCGCCGAACGCCGTGAGCGGGGCCCGGCGCCGCCACACCAGGGGCAGCGCAAGGGCGGCGGTGAGGGCCACGGCCACCGGAAGCTCCTGCGGCGCGCGCGTGCTCACGATGTTGAGCAGGAGCAGCGCCGGCAACAGCGCGTCCCACACCATGGGCGGCAGCCGGAGGCACCAGCGCCGGGTTTTTCTCATCAGTCGCGCCGCTCGTACGGAGGTCAGGTCGGCGTACCTCTTCAGCCGTACGGCTGTCCTCGTGCGCCGCACGCGGTCCCGGTAGCGCACCGGGTGGGCATTGCCGGGCCCTGGGGGCGCCTCGGTCATCACACGTCCCTGTCGATTCAGCATCGTGGGGGCCCGGCCGGGGCCACCACCGCGTACAGCCGGAGCCGGGCCGGGTCGGGTGACGGGGAGCGCACACCTCGCGCTCCCCGGCGTGTACCGCGGCCCTGTCACGGTAGGCCGCGGGCCCGCGCAGCGCATGAGCCCACCGTCTGATGGCAACGCGCCGAGGTACGACCGCAGGAGGAGTCCCGCTACCTTCCGCGGTCGCACAGCGGCCGTTCACCTGGTGTGCCCGACTGCGACTCCGGTGGCACGGGAGAGATGTCCGGATGCGACTGTGGTCGCACGGGGGACATGCCTCGGATCGCGACTCCGGTTGCATGCGATGGCGACCCGGGATCGATGTGGCATCGTGTGCCCCGCCCTGAGGATGGCCGGGTGACCGAGATCATCGCGGGGCTGTACATGTCCCCTCTGGAATTCTTCGCCGTGCTGGGTGCCGCCGCGCTGGTGGTGGCGCGCTGGCTTCCCCCCGCTGCCCGCCCCCGCGTCACGATCGGGGCGGGGGCGGTTCTCGTGCTGTCCGCGATCGTGCTGAGCGTGGTGGGAATCCGCTGGCAGATGCTGCCCGTACTGGCAGGCGCCGCCGTCGCGTTGCCGTTCGCCCTCTCACCTGTGCTGCGGCGCCGTACCGACGGCCGGCCGGCGTGGCGGGCCCGGTGGTGGCTGGCGCTGCCCGGGTCGGTGGCCTGCGTCGGCCTGATCGCCGCGGGTCCGGTGGCCGCCTGGGCCTTTCCTGTACCCGTGTTCCCCGAGCCGTCGGGTCGTTTCGCGGTCGGCACCCGCGTGGCGCAGTGGACCGACCCACGCCGCCCCGAGAGCTTCACCGCCGACCCGCACGACCGGCGCACGGTCGTGGTCCAGCTCTGGTATCCGGCGAGGAAGAGCCCCGCGGGCGCGCAGCGGGCCCAGTACCTCGGACGCACGGAGCGCGAGGCGCGCATCGTCTCCGATGCCCTCGCCCGCGAGGTCGGCTTGCCCGGCTTCCTGGTCGACGGCGTCCCGCGTGCCCGCACCCATGCGGTCTTCAACGCCCCGGTGGCCGGTGGGAGCGGACGGTTCCCCGTCGTGCTGTTCTCTCCCGGGTCGGGCGGCGTGCGCACCCAGAACACCGCCTGGGCGGAGGAACTGGCCAGCCACGGCTATGTGGTCGCCGCCCTCGACCACCCGTACGACTCCGCTGCCGTCGTCCTCGCCGACGGCCGCACGATTCACGCCAAGACCGCCTCCACCGGGGACCGGGACCAGGACGACGAACTGGCGGCCGGCTGGACGGCAGTTCGGGCCGCCGACCTCAGCTTCGTCCTCACCCAGCTGGACCAGGTGGGCCGAGGCGAGATCACCGGTGCGCTGACCGGACGCCTGGACACCAGCCGGGTCGCGGTCACCGGCCACTCCATGGGCGGTGCCGCCGCCTTGCGGGCAGCCCGGCAGGACCGCCGGTTCGACGCCGTCATCGATCTGGACGGCTACCCCCACGGCTCCACCTCCACCCCTCTCCACCAGCCGACGCTCGCGCTCACCCAGGCCATCACCCCCGGGGCGGACCCGCGTTACCTGCCCCGCCTCACCAAGGCCCTCGGGCGCAGCACCGCAACGAGCTACCGGCTCACCATCCCCGGCGCCGCACACCTCACCTTCATGGACGGCCCCCTGTACCTGCCGCCCGTGCCCTCGATAGTCGGCTCCCTGGGCCGCGCCCAGAGCCCGCACGTCGTCGCCGCGACCACTCTCGCCTTCCTGGACATCACCCTGCGGCACGAACCCGGTGACCTGGCCGGCGTTCTGTCGGCCTACGGCGACCTCAGCGTCCACCACCCGGACAACAGCCGCTGATCTGCTGTGCCCGCGGCAGCCGACGGCACGGCCGATCCCCTCCCCTCCCGGCCGGAGTGCCGTCCGCGGTGCCGCCCCCGCCGCCGACGGTGGTTCAGGGACGGCTTGCCTCCGGCGCCCAGGCCGACCGACCTGTCGGCATCGGCATCGGCATGCGGCCGGGAAGTCGACGGTCGGGTCGAGCACCTCGGGCGGCAACACCGGGCCGCGAATGCGCCGTACCGGACCGCGTACTCCTCCTCCCGTCAGTCGCTGCTCGTCAGTGCGACCCCGCGGCCACCAGCGTCGCGGTGATGGGTTCGAGCTCGGCGGCCAGCTCGTCGAGCTCGGCGGGAGACAGGGCGTCGTACGGCGGGGCGGCGAGCTCGTCGGTGAGGGCTTCGACGCGTTGCTTGGTCTCGCGGCCGGCGTCGGTGAACCGGCCGCCGCAGTCGACGAGCCCGCGCTCGCGCAAGCCGTCCATGACCGCGGCCAGCCGCTCCGTCGGCAGGTGATGGAGGCGACCGAACGACTCCGGCGGGTGGATGCCGCGTGCCAGCGCGTCGAGGACGTGGGCCTCCGTGCCGCCGATGCGCGCGCCGACGAGAGCGGCGACGTGCCCGTCACCGCGGTGCTCGCGCAGCATGGTCGCGGAATGCCACAGCCGGGCGACCGGGTCGCTCGGCACCGGTAGGGTGCGCATCCCGGCGTACATCACCCGACCTTCTGTGGGCGCGCTCGTCGCGGCTTCGGTGGTCAGGTCGGCGGCGCGCACCAGGCCCGGGGAGCCGGCCAGCTCGTCGCCGAGGATCCGCCGTAGGGAGGCGGCGCTGCCCCGCTCCCGCGCGGCGACGGACGCCTCGGGCGGGATCGTCTCCCACGCGCTCGGGATGTGCCGCGCGGCTTCCCCGTCGGCGAAGCTGTAGAAGGCCGCGTGCACGACCTGCGCCGGCACCCGCCCCAGCGGCGCGGCGCGGCTGGCGAAGTAGCCGTCCCAGTAGGTGCGGTGCCCGAGCGCGGCCAGCTCCTCGTTGCACTCGTCGGCGAAGTAGGTGACCAGGCAGATCGGTTCCAGGAGCTCGAACATGCGGCGAGCGACGCGAGTCATGGCCTCCATCCTCCCTTGCGGTCAGGCCCCGTGGAGCAGTACGGGCCGCGAGACGAGCTCCTGGGTGCGGCCGTCGAACGTCCGCCTCTCCGGTAGCTCGACCACCTCTCCACTTCCTCCGTGGCGGTCCGGAGAAGCTCGCCTTGCGTACCGGTGCGCGCCGGTCGACGGGCTCGTCCGGCCAGGGCCGGAGAGGGGACGCAGCGGCGTGACCGTGGCCGTCACCGGTTCGGAGAGCAGTTCCTCCCCGCGTCCCTCGCCCGCGCCGACGTCTGACCCGTCGGTGGGGGTGGGGCGGCCTTCGGGCGAGGGCGGCACTGCTTCCGGGGGCATCTCCGGGAGGAGTGCCACCTGACCCCTTGTCAGCGAGTTCACCCCGTCCCTACCTTTGTGCAGCACGTTCTTGGCCCAGCGGGTCCACCGGCCCGTGTCGGGCCATTGCCTGTTCCTGAGCGCACGACACACCATGGAGGCGTCACATGCCCGTAGCCGTGCCGGATCTTCTGGAAGCCGACGGATTCCGCGACGCGGGTCCGCTGGAGATCGACGACGAGGCGATCGTGTTCGAGGATGACGACCGCGGCGACCGCGAGCACACGGCGTGTCTCGCCGACCCCTGGGTGACCGCCACCACCCGCTTCGCCTGTGACCTGAACTCGTAGTGGTGGCCGTTTCCATCGCCGGCCGCAGCGGTTGGTCCGACGACACGTGGTCGTACCTGAACGATCCGCGGATGCCGGCGATGGAACACGGCTGGAAACTGCACGTCTCGGCTCGTCCCGGTGACCTCGACGCCGTGACCCGGCTCGTCCTGCCGGTGCTGTCCCGGCACGTCTGCCACGCGAAGTTCGCCCGTGACCCGCAGACGCTGCGCCGCCTCAACTCCGGGGTGGTGAGCGCCGGAGCCGTCGGCAAGGCGATCACCGTCTACCCGCTGGCCGGCACCGTGGTCGAGGTCGCCCGGGAACTCGCCGCCGTACTGCGTGACCGGGAGGGCCCGCGGGTCGTCAGCGACCGGCGGGTCGACCCGAGAGCCCCGGTCTACTACCGCTACGGCCCCTTCACGGGCGACTACCGGACCGGCCGGAGCGGGCGGCTCGAATCCGTCATGACCGGGCCGGACGGCCGGATCTTCGACGGCCTGGCCGTCGGCCGCTACCGGTGCCCGCCCTGGGCCGAGGACCCCTTCGCGATCGGCTCCGGACACCGGGACGAGCCGTCCGCGCCCGGCTTCGGCGGCGGACGCTACACGGTCACCGCCGGCATCACGCGCGCACCCCGGGGCTACGTCTACCGCGCGGTGGACCGCACTTTCGGGCGGCCGGTGGTGGTCAAGCAGGCGAGGGCCTTCGTGGGCGAGGACGAATCCGGTACGGACGCCCGCCACCGGCTGCGCAACGAGCGCACGGTCCTCACCGCGCTCGACGGCGTCACGGGAGTGCCCCGCGCACTGGACTACTTCGCTCACGAGTCGGACGAGTACCTGGTGATGAGCAGCTGCGGCGACCGGGACCTGCGCCGTGAGGTCCTGCGCAACGGGCCCTACCGGGACGACGACACCCGGCCGGCGCGCACCCTGTCCGCCCTCGCCTCCCGGCTCCTCCACGTCCTGGACGCGATCCACGGCATGAACGTGGTCGTCCGCGACCTCAAGCCCGACAACGTCGTGCTCGACGACTCAGGCCACTGCCACGTGATCGACTTCGGGATCAGCGAGTGGGACGGCGCCGGGCCGGGAGGGGCGACCCCCGGATACAGCGAGCCGGTTCTGCGCGCGACCGGACCGGCCGCCCCCGCCGACGACCACTACGCCCTCGGCGCGACCCTCTTCTTCGCCGCCACCGGCATGGACCCGGTGATCGTCGACATCGGCCACGGGGTCAACCGGGACCGGACCCTGGCCTGCCTGGCATGGGCACTGCCCGGGCGCACCCACCGGGAGATCCGGTCGTCGATCACCGGCCTCCTGAGCTTCGACCCGGCCGTACGGACCGCCACCGCCGATCGCCTGCGCACCGGCACGACCGGGACCGCACGCCGGCCCGCGCGCCCCCGGATCGACAGCGACCTGCTGGACGAGATCATCGAGCACACGACCGCGTTCTGCGTCGGTGAAGCGCGCGCGATCGTGGACCCGGAACGGGCCGCACAGCTGAACGTCCCCACCTCGATCGACGTCTACGGCGGCAGTTCGGGACTCGGACTGGAACTCCTCCACCACGCGCACCGGCCCCACGTGCGTTCGACCGTCACCGCGTTGGCACGGTGGACGGCGGACCAGTCCAGGAACCTGCCACCCGGCTTCTACACGGGGCACACCGGCGTCGAACTCTTCCTCGCCGAGGCCGGGTTGAGGGAAGGGACCGACACGGACGGACGGTCCCGGTACCCCGCCCTGCCGGACCGCGCACCGGACGGCGGACCACCGGAGGCGGACCTGATCGCGGGCGCCGCCGGAATCGGCCTCGGCCGGCTGATGCTCGCCGGACACGCCCTCCGCTCCGGTCACCGAGACGCCGCGGACCGGCACCTCGCCGTCGCTGCCGACTGCAACCGGATGCTGGCGTCGGGTACCGCCCGACTGACCCCGACCGGTTCGGACACGGCCGGCGGCGCCGCACTCGGCGAGGGCATCGCGCACGGCGAGGCGGGCGTCGCCTGCTTCCTCCTCGAATACGGCGGCGCGACCGGCGACCCGGACGCGACCAGCCGCTCCGCGAAGGCCGCCGCACGCCTGGCCGCCGTGACACCGGACATCATCGCGGCGGCCGCCCAGCCGGGGGCGACACGCCGCTACGGCTCGTGGTGCCGGGGCCTGGCCGGCATCGGGACCGTACTCGTCCGGGCCGCCCAACGCCTCGACGAGCCCGGGTACCTCGACCTCGCCCAGCGGGCCGCGCGCGCCTGCGCCGCACTGGCACCGCGGATGCCGCTGGTCACACAGTGCTGCGGGCTGGCCGGAGTGGGCGACCTGATGGTGGACGTCGCGGAGGCGTCCGCGTCCGAGGAGTTCCGGGACGCGGCCGAGACCGTCGCCCTGCTCATCCTGAGCCGCAGCGGCGGCACCTGGTCCCGGCCCGTGTTCCCGGACACCGGCCTCACCCGGTCGAGTGCCACCTGGGCCGGCGGTTCCGCGGGCGTGCTGGCCTTCTTCAGACGCCTGCGCGACCGGGGTGGTCCGCGGCTCGGCCTCGTCGCCTGACGGCTGCCACCGGCGACGCGGTCACACGGGCGGCGGGACGGTCGGCCGGGGTATGACGCGACATGCCCTCACCGGCAACCATGCCGCTGACGTCAAGGTCACCCCGTACCCCGACGCCCCGCAGCCAGGTGGCACCGAGTGGGTCGAGAGACACCTCCCCTGAGGGTCGCAACCGGTCGAGCAGGCGGGTGCGCTGACTGGCAGTGCCGCAGGTCATCGACTGCCGCGAAGGCGCATGCCGCGATCACGGGTGTCAGCTCCAGCCCCCAGCCGCCTTCCCGGACTGCTGGGGCACGGCGGGCGGGGGAGCGCCGTCCTGGCGCCGGCCGGGCCTCGAGACTCACGCAGGTGCTGCCACCGGTGCCGGGCGCAGCGACCCGAGCGGAGGTCGCCGTTGCCACCCGGCACCCCCGACGCCCGCCGGACCGTCGCAGCAACGCGCGAGGCGAACTCGCCCTCTGCGCGTGCAGGCTGCTGTCCCGGTGCGGGACGGCTCCGCCTGGCCGTCACGGTCCCGGTCACGGTGTGACCGGGGGATGGTCCCGGGGTCAGGCTGATCGGCCAGAGCGCCGGCAAGTGCCCCCGTACCCGCGGGACCCCCCGGGAGCGGGGACATCTTCGCGCACCTTCCCCTCGGCGTCTCCCACCACGCCGTCACCCGTGCCCAGTTCATCGGCGAGACCACGGTGTAGACGCACCCGTCACGCCCGCAGCGCCTCGAACGCCTCCCGTCCCGCGGCGCCGATCGCCAGGTCCACGTCCGCGGCCAGCCCCGCGCGGCGGTCCGCCCGGGTCAGCGCCGCCATCGCCACCCGGTCCCCGGAGTCCGCCTCGACCACGCCGACCTCGTGCCGCAGGTGCAGGAACGTGCCGGTCTTCCCGCTCCACCGCAGGGTGTCCGCGCGCAGCTCGCCCGCCAAGCGGTGGGTGAAGACCTGTAGGCCCATCAGCCGGCGCAGCTCCGCCGTCGCCGGCGGCCCGGCGATCTCGTCGCGCCATACACGTTGCAGCAGGTCCACGAGTGCCGCGGCCGAACCGGCGTTGGCGTGCGCCGGGTCCAGGGTCTCGATGGTGTGCCGGCCGGCGTGCTCGTCCCGCAGGGCCAGTTCCAGCGCGAGGGAGAAGTCGTTGCCGGCGGCCCCGGCCGCACACTCGTACAGGTGGTTCATCCGGTGCCGCACCCGGATCCCGTCGCATCCCCACGCACGCAGCCGCGCGTCGACATCCGCCACCGGCACCAGGCCGAACAGCGCGTCCGCGGCGGCGTTGTCACTCACCGACAGCATCAGCAGCAGGTCGCCGACGGCGACCGTGGCCGGGTGCCGGAAGGCGGCGAGCCCGGTCGGACCGACGCTGCGCGTGCCCGGGTCCACCGTCACGGGGTGCGCCGGATCGAGCGCCCCGGTTGCGATCCGGTCCAGCACCACGAGGGCCAACGGCACCTTCACCACGGATGCCAGCGGTGTCGGCCGCGCGATGTCGAAGCCGAGTTGCTCGCCGGTGTCGAGGTTGCGGGCCAGGAAGGAGCCGCGGACGCCGAGTACGGCCCAGTCCGCGGCGATGCCCTCGGCGACGTCCAGCAGGTCACCGCGGCCGCCGGTGTACGCCGGGTGGTGCTCCGCCGCCGCGCTCATCCGCGCGCCGCCAGCCGCGCGGCGGAATCCTCGCCGTGGGTGTCGGGCCCGGGGCCGCCGCGTCGGCGGGGCACGGCGCCCACGGCTGACATAAGGGGTGTGGCCAGCCAGTCGGGCACGCCCTGCGGGCCGCCCCGGCCTTGGGCCGCGCCCACGTCGTAGCCCCGGTGCAGCGAGGGGTCGGCCAGGGGAGTCCATCGGACTCCGTGCTGCCGCGCGAACGGCTCGGAGCACAGCAGCAGCGCCCGCCCGGCGAGCGTCTCGGCGAGTGCGGTTGCCGTCGGACCGGCCGGCCGGATGCGCCCCTCGGGCAGCCCGGCGCGAGCCGCGGCACGCGTCAATCTGTCTTCGTAGGACGGAACTTGGTCCTCGGTCAGGAGCAGCAGGGAAGGTGTCGGGGCGGTGCGGTCCGCGGTGCGACCGCGGCGCGGCCGAAGCTCCTCTAGGTGGACGCCACGACGCCCGGCCCGGCTTCCGGCGGCATCCGGCTCCGGCGCGGACGCCAGACCCGCCGGGGCCCGGAACGCTCCCCGTTCCGGAGCGGTCCGCACCAGCGCGTACGCGAGGGAACCGTCGGCGAGGCCGGACTCCCGCTCCAGGGGCGGCAGTTCCCGCATGCCGAGGGTGATCCCCTGCTCGGCGCCGGCGCGGATGGCCCGGGCCAGCGCGGCCGGGGCGCAGTCCGCGGGCACTCCGACGACGCGCACCCGCGACCGCTGGGCCGAGCGGGCGACCTGCCGCAGTCGCTGCGCCCGGTCGAGCACGTCCCGCGCGTACGGAAGCAGCAGGACGCCCAGTTCGGTGATCACGATCTGCCGCCGGGTGCGGTCGAACAGCGGCCCGCCGAAGTACTCCTCCAGGGTCTTGATGCGGCGGCTGAGCAGCGGCTGGGCGATACCGAGCCGGTCGGCCGCGCGGGAGAAGCCCGCCTCTTCGGCCGTCGCCACGTACGCCTCCAGGTGGGCGAGCAGATCCATCCAGCACATATATCAATAGAGCATGGGACGTTCAAAGTTCCCTCTTGGACATGGAAGGGACGCGGCTGCTTCGCTGGGTCCGTCGTAGATCGACGCAGCCGACGCATCATCCGGGAGGACCCACCGATGACCAGCCCCGACCGACCCGCCCCACTGCCGCGCCGCTGTCTGCTCAAGGCCGGCCTCGCGGTCACCGGCGCCGCCGTGACCGCGACGGCCTTCGCCGCGCCCGCCGCCTCCGCGCGCCCCGGCGCCGATTCGTCCGCCGCACGGGCCGAGTTGGCCGAGCTGGAGGAGCGTTTCGGCGCCCGGCTCGGCCTGTACGCGCGCAACGTCCGCACCGGGCGGACCCTGGCCCACCGGGCGGGCGAGCGGTTCGCGATGTGCTCGACGTTCAAGGCGTTCGCCGCGGCGGCGGTCCTGCGCGACGCGGCCGGCCGCGCGCCACTGGACCGGGTGGTGCACTACCCGCCGCACGACAGCCTGCCCAACTCGCCGAAGACCGACGAGCACCAGGCGACCGGCATGACCGTCGCCGATGTGTGTGCCGCGGCCATCCAGTACAGCGACAACACGGCCGGCAACCTGCTGCTCCGGGAGATCGGCGGCCCGGCCGGTCTGACCCGGTTCTTCCGGTCGCTCGGCGACGAGGTGAGCCGGCTCGACCGGTGGGAGACCGAGCTGAACAGTGCGATCCCCGGCGACCCGCGCGACACCACGACCCCCCGGGCCGTCGCCGCGAACCTGGAGCGCCTCGTCCTCGGCCCGGCCCTGGCCCACCCCGACCGCGAGCGGTTCGTCGGCTGGCTGAAGGGCAACACCACCAGCGCGGCGCGGTTCAGGGCGGGGCTGCCACGGGGCTGGGTCGTGGCTGACAAGACCGGCACGGGTTCGCACGCGACGGCGAACGACATCGGTGTCGCCTGGACGACCCGCGGGACCCCGGTCGTGCTGGCCGTCCTGTCGGCCAAGCCCGGTAGGGACGCCCCGGTGGACGAGAAGCTCATCGAGGAGGCGGCCCGGATCGCGGCGCGCGTCGTCGCCCCCGGTGAATGAGCCGGCTCAGCCGAGGAGGTCGTCCGGGCGGACAGGGTGCGCCTCCAGGCCCGGCGTGGGAAGCCGCTCGGCGATCAGCTCCGGTGAGCCGACGACGTAGGTGCTGACCAGGTCCGCGTCCCCGCCCAGGCACCAGGCGCGGTCCGGTGGCCATCGCAGGTCGGGCAGCTCCGCGACCTCGGCCAGGACCACGGGGGAGACGGCGTCGGCAAGCCGGCCGGACAGCGGAACCTCGTCCCGGTACGGCGTCCCGACCACCGGGAACCGACCCCATTCCCAGCGTCCGTACCCAACTTCCACGGGGTCTCATCGATCACTCGCCGGCGCCGGCGCGCCAGGCACGTGACCAGCTCGGCGCGCAGACCGCGATCCGCTTCGGCCGCCGACCTCGCCCGCTGCCGCAACTCGTCGAGCTAGGCATCGGTAAGAGCCTGGACCCAGGCGATCATGCGCCGGTACCCGGCCTCATCCTCGTCGCGCAGCTGCTGGTCGTACCCCAGGGCGGGGCCGACGAGCCACCACCGGACGCCCCCCGCCCGCCTCCCGGGAGGCGGGCGGCCGCGCTGCGATGCGCGGCACACTGGCCCGTCTGCGGCCACGATGAGTCACTGACACCGCACCAGGAGGCGCCCACCCTGACGGGCCGAGCCGCGTCAAGGGATCGACCGGCATGATCGCCTGGCGGATCAACGTCCAGTGATCCGGGCTCAGGGCGCCCCCGGGGAGGGGAGACCCGTGGCCGTCGTCACTTCGTCCGGCCGCCGCCCCGCTGCGCTCCGCGCGGGCCAGTGGTCCCCGCTTCCTCGCCGGCGGGGCGCGCCGCTCGTAGTGGCGCAGCCTCCGCACGTTCACCGTGGCCGCCCCGGCCGTCTGCCCGCTGCGCAGGCCGACGCTCACCGGCGGCTCCCTGGCCGTGCCTGTCCGCGCGGCGGGCTCGCGGTGGTGCTGCGACTCGGATCTGTGTCGCGGCGTGAGGCCGCCGGCGTGGTGTTCGCCGAGAGCAGCTCTCCGGTCGGGTGGTGCCCGGCAGCTGAGGACGACCGGTGAGTGGGGCAGGGACGCCTGTGGTGGGTTTGCCTGGATGTGTGGCGGTTACTTCGGTGTGGCTGCGGGCTGGTACCGGTGACACTGAGGGAGCCTGTGGTGGTGGTTCCAGGGTGCGAGGGAGAGCGTTCGTGAACGACATCGCCGTGGGCTCTGATTCGTGGTCTCTCCTGGTCCTTGCTCGTGCCGCGACGGAGGGGGACCTGTCGGCGGCGCGAGCACAGATGGGCTTCTCGCTGGCCTGGCACATTGTGGTGGCCTGCCTCGGCGTGGGCCTGCCTGCCCTGACCCTGCTCGCGGAATGGCTGGGCATCCGCCGCGACGACCCCGCGCTGAAGCTGCTCGCGCGCCGTTGGGCGCGGGCCATGGGCGTGCTGTTCGCGGTGGGTGCGGTGTCCGGCACGATTCTCAGCTTCGAGATGGGACTGCTGTGGCCCGGCCTGATGGGGCGCTTCGGTCAGGTCATCGGGTTGCCCTTCGCGCTGGAGGGCATCGCGTTCTTCATCGAGGCCATCTTCCTGGGCATCTATCTGTACGCCTGGGACCGGATGCCGCCGCGCCGGCACCTGCTCACCGGTGTTCCCATCGTGATCGCGGGCACCGCCTCCGCCTTCTTTGTCGTCTGCGCCAACGCCTGGATGAACCAGCCGCGTGGCTTCACCCTGCGTGACGGCAAGGTAGTTCACGTCGACCCGTGGGCGGCCATGCTCAATCCGGCCAGCCCGCCGCAGACGGTGCACATGATCCTCGCGGCGTTCATGGTGGCCGCCTTCCTCACCGCCTCCGTCTACGCGGTTGCCCTGCTGCGGGGCCGACGCGACGCCTACCACAAGGCCGGGTTCATTCTTTCCTTCACCGTGGGGGCAGTGGTCGCGCCGTTCCAGATCGTGGTCGGCGACTGGGTAGCCCGGTTCCTGTCCGATTACCAGCCGGTGAAACTGGCCGCCATCGAGGGTGTCTACCGCACGGGTTCGCACGTCCCCCTCACCATCGGCGGGATCGCCGTCGACAACGGTCTCAGGTACGGGCTGGAGGTCCCCGACGGCCTGTCCCTGCTGGTCGGCTACCGGCCCGGCACGGTGGTCGAGGGTCTGGACCGGGTGCCCCGCAGTCAGTGGCCCGCCGTGACCGGAGTGCACTGGGCCTTCGACCTGATGGTCGCCGTCGGCTTCTTCCTGCTCGGGCTCGGCCTGTGGCTGCTGTTCGTCTGGTGGCGCACCCGCCGCAGCGGTGGCGGCCTGCTCGACCGGCGCGGCAGCCGACTGCTGCTCGCTCTCGTCGCGCTCGCCGGGCCCGCCTCCGTGGTGGCGCTGGAGAGCGGCTGGAGCGTCACCGAGCTGGGCCGGCAACCGTGGATCGTCTGGGGGGTGATGAGCGTACGGGACGCCGTCAACCCGGCGCCCGGACTCATGGTGGGCCTGTGGCTGGTCCTCGTGGTCTACGCGGCTATGACTGTCGCCACGGTGTACGTGCTGCGCCGGCTGGTCCGCGACACCCCCGTACCGGCCGCACCGCAGGAGGCGGACGTGCGCGGCTACCCCGTGGTCTGACGCCGGCCCGCATGCCCCCCGTTCCCCGCGCCGTGAACGTCCTTGGAGGTCCCGTGCTCGCCGACACCGCTCTGGCCGTCATGTGGGTCGGGCTGACCTGTTACGCCCTGTTCGGAGGTGCCGACTTCGGCGCCGGGGTGTGGGACCTGCTCGCCGGGGGCGCCCGCCGGGGCGACGCGCAGCGACGGCTCATCGAGCACAGCATCGGGCCGGTCTGGGAGGCCAACCACGTCTGGCTCATCTTCGTCATCGTGCTGCTGTGGTCCGGTTTCTCACCGGTCTTCGCCGCCGTGATGTCCACTCTCTATGTTCCGCTGACCCTCGCCGCGCTCGGCATCATCGCCCGAGGTGCGGCCTTCGCCTTCCGCAAGGCCAGCAGCGAGCTGTGGCAGCGCCGGCTCTTCGGCGCGTGCTTCGCCACCTCGTCGCTGGTCACCCCCTTCTTCCTCGGCGCCGTCGCCGGGGCAGTCGCCTCCGGTCGGGTACCGGCCGGGCTGGCACAAGGCAATGTGATCACCAGCTGGCTGAACCCGACGTCCGCGCTCGGTGGCGTCCTGGCCGTCCTGACCTGCGCCCATCTCGCAGCCGTCTACCTCTGCGCGGACGCGGACCGCGAGGGTGACGCGGAGTTGGCGCGGGGCTTCGCCCGGCGGGCCGTGGGGAGCGGGCTGGCGAGCGGAGCGGTCGCGCTGGCCGGCATCGCGGTGCTGCACGCGGACGCTCCCCAGCTGTTCCACGGGCTCACGCACCGGGCGCTGCCGCTGGTTGTACTCAGCGCGGTGAGCGGTGTCGTGGGCCTCGGTCTGCTGACCCGGCGCCGCTACGTCGCGGCGCGCGGAGCGTCGGCGCTGGCCGTCGCCGCGATCTTGTGGGCATGGGGCGCGGCCCAGTACCCGGCGATGCTGGTCGGCAGCCTCACGGTGAGCGGGGCGGCCTCCCAGCCCGCCGTCCTCTCCGCCTGCCTCATCTCCCTCGCCTGCGGCGCCGTCCTGCTGATCCCGGCCCTGTGGCTGCTGTACGGCACCTTCCAACGGGCCGAGACCGACCGAGCGCCGAACACGCACCGCCGTACATCCTCCTGAGCCGGCGCGGGGCGGGTCACCGTGCCTGACGGTGACGGCCTCGGTCGAGCACCCTGCCTGTCGGCGGCGGCCGGCACAATCCACCACCGCATGAACGGTCACGGCCCCCACCCCCACAGCCCAGACCCCGCGGGCGCCGGGAGGCCGGTCGCAACAGTCTGGCTGCCCTGGGCTCGGGAGCCAGCTCGGCGTTCCTGGCTTGCCGGGCGAGTCGGTACTCGTCAGCTTGGCGGATGAGCTCCTGAGAACGGATCTGGTGCCAGTCGAAGTGCATGCCGCTCGCTCCTACTGCTGGAGTTCCATGAGGTCGGCGACCACGCAGCTGACGTTGTCGGGGCCGCCGGAGGCGTTGGCGAGAGCGATGAGTCCGCGGGCGGCCTGCTCCGGCTCACTGTTCTCGGAGAGCACTCGGCGGATCTCTTGGGTCGGCACGACGGTCGACAGGCCGTCGGAGCAGAGCAGATACCGGTCTTCCCCCTGGGCGTCGTGGAGGCGCAGGTCGGGGGTGGTGTCGGCTCCTGCGCCCAGGGCCCTCACCAACAGCGACCGTTGGGGGTGGGAGGCGGCTTCTTCCGGGCTGAGGCGTCCTTCGTCGACCATCGACTGGACCATGGTGTGGTCGTGGGTGATCTGGAACAGCTCTCCGCCGCGCAGGAGGTAGACGCGGGAGTCGCCGATGTGGACGAGGGCCAGCTGCGATCCGGTCCAGAACATCGCGGTCAGCGTCGTGCCGGTGTCTTCGGAAGCAGAGCCCGTCCCGGCGACGTCGTGCACGGCCTGCTTGGCCCGTTCGACGACGTCTTCCAGGACGTTGAGGAGATCGCCGGCTGGGATGCTGTCGGTTTCGAGGTACTTCAGCGCGTCGATGGCGGCTGCGCCGGCAGGGGCTCCTTGGCTTCCGCAGCCGTCGGCGACAGCGAGCAGCCGGGATCCGGCGTAGGCGGTGTCCTGGTTGCTCTCGCGGACGAGACCCGTGTCGGAAAGGGCGGCGTAGCGGATTTCCAAGGGCTTGGCGGTCGGGGACATGGCGGGGTCCTTCCGTGACAGGTGGTCGATGAGGAAGGTGGCCAGGTCCCGTCGTGCGGCAGTCTCGGCCTCGACCTGGGCCCAGAACGCGCGCACCTCTTGTCCCCCCGGGCCCGCGTCCAGCGCGCAGACGTGCTGGATGCGGGCCAGCGGCATGCCCAGGCGCCGGAGCCAGGCGACCAGTCGGGCTTGGTCCAACTGCTCCGGTGCGTAGAGGCGGTAGCCGGTCACCGGGTCGACGCGTGCAGGGGGCAGCAGACCGAGCTCGTCGTAAAGACGCAGCGCCTTCGGCGACAGTCGGGACGCCTTCGCGAACGCCCCGATGGTCAGCAACCTCATGCTCGCTCCTCCTCATGCCGAGCGCGTCGCCCGGCCTCACTGATGCTGTGGCCTCCCCCAAGGTGAAGGTCAACCAAGGGCTGCGTTCTCGAGGACCTGAAGAGTGACGGCCGCCGCGTAGTCCCGGTGTGTCCCCTACCGCGGCCGCTGGGACAAGCTCCAGGCAGGCCAGCAGGCCAGCAGGCCGTGCACGTCTCCCGCGTCAAGGTCCGCGCCCTCCAGCCGGACGGCGTTACGCACTTGCCCGGCCCCGGCAGGTGACCCTCGGCGCCGGGCATCAGCCGCGACCTGAGCGAGGCCTTTTCGTACCCGGGCCGCGAACGCCTTCCTCCGCCCCGCTCAGGGAGCCAGCACAACCCTGCCGAATACCTCTCCCGCGTCCATCGCACGGTGGGCCGGCACCGCCTGGTCCAGAGGCAACACCTCGTGAACGACCGTGCGCAGGGCTCCGCGCGCAGCATCGGCGAACTGGGACGACCGTACGGCCTGCCGGTCGGGGCCGGGCACGGTGTCAGAGCTGAGAGTGGTGAACGACAACGACCTGCGGAAGGCGTCCATCAGCCGCATGCCGAAGTCCGCCGGGGGCTGCCCACCGACCACACCGACGG
Source organism: Streptomyces sp. NPDC028722 (assembly GCF_040637655.1). Classification (NCBI taxonomy): domain Bacteria; kingdom Bacillati; phylum Actinomycetota; class Actinomycetes; order Kitasatosporales; family Streptomycetaceae; genus Streptomyces; species Streptomyces sp. NPDC028722. The sequence continues at coordinate 118,447 of NZ_JBEZWU010000012.1, read as the reverse complement.
CCACATACCGCCCGTTGGCGTTCAACTTGTCCAGAAAAGGGGGAAGCTGGGGACCCCCTACGACATCGATCACCACGTCGAACCCCGTCGGTGCGTCCGGGCCGCCCTCGCCCGAGCGGTCAAGGACATGAGTCGCGCCCAGGCCTCGCAGGCGGGCGCCACGCTCCACCGACGAGGTGGTGACCGCCACCGCGCTCGCGCCGTCCCTGACCGCGAGCTGGACCGCCGTGACCCCGATGCTGCCCGCCGCACCGCGCACGAGCACCGTCTCACCGGGCGTGAAACGGGCCCGGTCCAGGGCGAAATGGGCGACCACGCCGGAGCCGCCGAGAGTCACCGCGTCCGCGCCGGTCAGTCCGTCGGGCAGCGCAAGGACGTCCTCGACCGCGGCGACGGCCTGCTCGGCATACCCACCGGACAGGCCGGTGAACGCCCACACTCGCCGTCCGATCCACGAGGCGTCCACGCCCTCTCCCACCGCGGTGACCCTTCCCGCGACCTCGCTGCCGAGGAGATGCCCCTCCCGGAAGCCGTAGGCGGCAAGCGTCCCCCGGCGGATCACGGCGTCCACGCCGCCCACCCCGATCGCCTCCGTGGCGATCAGCACCTGCCCCGGGGCCGGAACGGGCACGGGCACATCGACGACCTCCAGGCCATCGGGGTCTCCGAAGGTCCTGATCAAGACGGCTTTCATCTCTGCTCCTCGGGTCGGTGGAGGAAGGACCGCAGTCGCTGCGGCCGTGGGCGTCGAGCCGGCCCGCACAGCACAGCCGGGGCATCACCGGCGAAGTGCCGGGACGGGACGGCGGCACCGCCCTGGGACCATAACGAACGTCCCCGTCCGCTTGGCTGAAGTGAGAAACGATGGCCAACCATTTGCCTCACACTGCGCGCTCCGACGCCCGAGACAACCGGGCCCGCATCCTGGACGCCGCCCGCGCGGTGTTCGGCGAAGAGGGCCTGAGTGCGCCCGTGCGCGAGGTCGCACGGCATGCAGGCGTCGGCCCCGCCACGCTGTACCGGCACTTCCCGACCAAGCAGGCACTGATCGCGGAGACCTTCGCCGAGCAGCGGCGAGCCTGCCATGCCGCCGTCCGCGACGCTCTCGCGGACTCGGACCCGTGGCACGGATTCCGGAGCCTGATCGAGCGGATCTGCGAACTGCACGCGTACAGCCGTGGATTCGCCGACGCCTTCATGACGGCCTTCCCCGAGGCCATGGACTTCTCCGCCGACCGGGAGCAGACTCTGCGCGCGGTCGGCGAACTGGCCCGCCGCGCCCAGGAGACCGGCCGGCTGCGCCCCGGGTTCGTCGTCGACGACCTGATCCTCATGCTCATGGCCCACCGGGGCCTCCAGGACACGCCGCGTGCCGCCCGGGTCACGGCCTCCCGCCGCTTCGCCGCCTACATGATCGAGGCGTTCCGCGCCGCACCAGAGACGGGAGCGCCTACGGCGCTGCCGCCGGCACCACGCCTGGAGCTCACGCACTCGCCCAGGACGCGATGAACCCGTCACCTGAGGTCCGTCAATCTCGTAGCCCGGCACCTTGCCGGATCGGTGCCGCAGCCAGGTGGGAAAGGGCTCGTTGTTCGCTGTCGGCTCCCGACGACGTGGATGAACATCGGCGTCCCTGCGCCCAGTTGCCCTGTTACCAAATGCGGGCAGACCGGAGTGAACGACGCCCGCCCCGACGTCATCTCACGGGGTGCAGCGAAACAGCCGATGCGGCCGGTCGCCCTGCGGGAGCAGGGGAGGTGCCGCGTCCTGACCATGGGGGAGCTTTCATCATGACCGCGCACCGTGCCCGCCGTACCGCCCGTTCCGCCGCCCTGGCCGCCGTCACCGCCGCGCTGGCGCTGGGCCTGACCGCCTGCGCCGGCGCCGACAAGGACTCGAAGGCGGCGGGCGGCGACCACACCACTGGCACCGCCACCGCTGGTACCGCACAGAGCCGGTCCGCGTCCGACAGGGACGGCAAGGGCAGCGCGGAGCAGGCCGACAGCGGCGGTGACCGCAAGGAGGGGGCGCGCCCGGCAACCCTCTCCGGCGGGACGGACAAGGTCGCGATCAAGGTCACCACGGCCGGCGTCCAGCAGTGCCGCGGAGACGAGATGCTGGTCACCGCGGTGCACCGGTTCGCCGGTCAGCAGGGCGACCACCTGCTGGTCACCGCGTCGAACGAGGGGACCAAGCCCTGCTGGGTCACCTCGTACCCGGCCGTGAAGCTCGGCGGGGACGTCGACGCCGCCGCACTGCCGCACTCGAAGAAGGACAACCCGGGCGGCGACAAGCACATCACACTCCGGCCCGGAGGCAAGGCATACAGCGCGGTGAACCTCTTCGACTACGGCTCGAAGCACCACACGGCGCAGTCGTTCGCCATCGCGCTGCGCGGCGCGGACGGTCACAACGGCCCCTTCTACTCCGTCGACACCACGGGCCAGAAGCCGCAGTTCAGCTGGAACGAGGCCGACGTGCTGAACTGGACCACCGAGAAGCCGTACGACTTCTGACGGCCCCGCCCGGCAAGGCCGTCGTCCGCGAGCAGAAGAGCGGCGGGGAGCCGATCCTGGTCCGCACAAGCGGACTGCCGAGATCGACGGCGCCCCCGGAGGCCTGTTCGCTCCGCCGCTACCGGCCGGCGACCCCGGCGGCTTCGGCCTGGCGGGCCTTCTCATGTGGCTCAGCAGCCCGCACATCCTCGGCGCCCGCGCCGAACCCGGCTCGGACCGCATGAGCGCCGAACGCCTTGACGGCGGTGGTGGGCACCGTGAGTCCTCCTGCTGAGGGGGTTGGGTCAGGCTTCGGGGATGGCGCGGCCGAAGTCGGCGAGGGTGACGGCTTCGGGTTCGGGGCCACCGCGCCGGCCGGTCTCCAACGCATTCAGGGCGGTCAACTCATCGGCGGTGAGCTCGAAGTCGAAGACATCGATGTTCTCCGCGATGCGTGAGTGCTTGGTGGACTTGGGGATGACCGAGCGGCCCTGCTGGAGGCCCCAGCGCAGCAGTACCTGGGCGGGGCTCCTGCCGTGCGTCTCGGCGATGCGCGTGACGGCCGGGTCCGCAAGGACGCTCTTGCGGTCCTCGCCGTAGCCCGGGTAGAAGGTGATCCCTCCGATGGGGGACCACGCCTGGTTGAGGATGTGGTGTCGGTCGTCGAAGTCGAGGACGGCGCGCTGCTGGAAGTAGGGGTGGATCTCCAGCTGGTTGACGGCCGGGAGGACGTCGGTGGCCTCGAGCAGCGTGGTCAGGTGGTCGACCATGAAGTTGCTGACACCGATCGCGCGGACCTTTCCGTAGGCCAGGAGCTTCTCCAGGGCGCGGTAGGCGGCGAGGGTCTTGCCGAACTCGGACGGCAGGGCCTGGTGCAGGATCAGCAGGTCGATCTGTTCGACGCCGAGCTTGGCTGCGCTCTTGTCGAAGCCGTGCAGGGTCTCGTCGTAGCCGTAGTCGCTGATCCAGATCTTGGTCTCGATGAAGATCTCGTCGCGTGGCACCCCGGAGTCGCGGATGGCCTGCCCGACCTCGCGTTCGTTGCCGTAGGCGGCGGCGGTGTCGATGTGCCGGTAACCGAGGTCGAGCGCTGCCCTGACGGCGGTCCGCGTCTCGTCGGGCGGGGTCTGGAAGACACCGAGTCCCAGGGCGGGCATCTCGACGCCGTTGTTGAGGGTCAGGGTCTGCATCACAGGGACCTTTCGTTGCGGGTGGCCCGTGAGGGCACGATGAGGGTGAGGACGACCGCGACCGCCAGCGCGAGCAGGACGGCAGAGCCGGTCAGGGCCACGCCCGAGCGGGCCGCGATGTCTGCGGCCGCGTGGCCGGTCGAGACGGAGGCGGCGACGGCGGTCAGAATGCTCAGGCTCAGCGCGCTGCCGATCTGGTGCACGGTGTTGACCAGGCCCGAGCCGGCCCCCGCGTCCGCGGGGGCGACGCCGTCGACGCCGCTGGAGGTCAGCGGGGCCAGCGTCAGTCCCTGACCGGCGCCGATGAGTGGCATCGGCGGTGCCACGCCCGTGCGTGCAGAGCGTCTACCACTGGACACCGCTACAGGCCGGCCTCGCGTTGGGCAGTTGCTTGCCGAAGACCTTCTTGCCGGCCGGGGTGAGTCCGTGCCCGTGATGGGCGCGCAAGATCCCCGAGAGAGCCGAATCGCATGACCGTCGACGCCCGTCCCCGAGCACCCGCAACCACCCGGCTCCCAGTAGCTGTACCCCCCGAAAGCGGAACCCGACATCAGGTACTCACGGTGTAAAACAGCAGCCAGATGAGGGCGGCGATCGCGGCGAGCGTCAGGAGTATCGCTGCTGTCCTGCGCCGGAGCGGCTCTGGGCAGGGGCTGCGGTGTGAAGGCCGAGGCGCGGCAAGTGGCAGCCGACTTCGGCAGGACCTGCGGTAGTCCCCGGCGCGGAAACCGATCACCGCCTGGGCCAGCATCAGAGGGAGGCGGTAGGCAGCATGATCGAACTGCTCGGCGGCTGCCCGGCAGTGGTGGCAGTGGGCCAGGTGGCACTGCAGATCGGGCGGGGGAAGCAGACTGGGATGCCGTACGAGCGAGTCGATGAGGTGAGTGTAGCGAGTGCACTGTTCATCGGTGGCCAGACGTTGGTGGGCCTGAAGGCACTCGGCTCGCAGGGCCGCTCGGTGACGTTGCAGCTCGGCCTGTAAGTGGTCTCCGGAGAGTGGCTCAACGCGCGTGGCCAGGATGTCGAGTGGCTCTCGCTCGACTTCCTGATGCCAGAGCAGTAGTTGTGCCCGGTCCGGCAGTTGCCCGAAGGCGGCGGTGAGGAGTTGCCTGTCGGGTGATCCCGACGCGTTTCCCGAAGGGACTGCCTCGGTCAGCGAGGCGCGTAGCAGCGGGTGCAGGCTGTACTTGCGTTCGTCGCAGCCCCACTCGCCGCAGATCTGGGACACCATGGACAGCAGGCGTGGCCGCCACGGAAAGTCAGCGAGGTTCGTGAGGTTGTCCGTCAGCAGCCGCATGAACGCCGTTCCGGTCAGGCGGACCGCGGACTCCTCGGTCACCGTGCACAGTTCTGCATAGTCGAGCACCGCCCGCCAGTGCCCAGCCAGTACGCAGTCGATGGTGGTGGCATGGCGGCGGCAGTCACCGAACGCTGTATGCGGGGGCGTGGGCTCCGGCGGCGGGCAGCTGGGGTGCTGGGTTCCGGTCAAGGCTCTCCCTTCGAAGTTGTCACCGCGTCACCCGGGTGGTAGGGCAATATGTGCCGGTCCCTGCCGAAGGTCGGCAGGGACCCGAGGAGCGCACGGGCTTCGGTGGCGCAAGGCGGCACGCCTTGCCTTGTGGCCAGGGCCCGATGCCCGGTGAGGCGGTTGACGCCGCACGCGACCGCGTGGCGCTCGCGGCGGTGTGACGGATGGAGGTTCGGCGGCCGTCGTCCGCTGTGCGAGCCGGATTCGGCGGTTGCGCGGGGGCCGCCTGGCTGAAGGCGGACGTGGCGGGTTCCAGGGCGACGATGCGCTCGGCGGTGCGCGGTGCGCGGTGCGCGGTGTGGGGAGGGGAGGCGGCGAGTGTGCGCCGCCGTGCCCGATCAGGCAGGCAGTCCGAAGTCGAAGTCGGCGAGGTAACGATCGGCGGCCTGCAGCGGGGTGAGGCCGTCCACGTTGATCAGGGCGTCGATCTCCTCGACGCCATCGTTGCCCAGGCACAGACGGTCCAGTTCGGCGACTGCGCGCGGGTGGATGCGGTCCAGCGCGGCCAGATTGACCACCGTGCCGGCACTGTCCACGGTTCCCAGCAGGCCCTTGGGCTCTTGCAGCGGGCGCAGGTGGTGCAGGCGGTTCAGATAGTGCGGGCGCCACAGCGGTATGACGAACCACTCACCTGTGGCGAGTCCGTGCTCCACGCGGGAGAGGAAGCCGGCCTCGGTCCCCGGTCTGAAGGTGTAGCCCACCCTGTCCAGGCCGTACTCGCCCACCACCCGGGCCGAGAAGCGGCTGATGCCGGCGCCGGGGTTGATGCCGTCGATGGCCGTCGTCATCCTCTCCAGCAGCCCAGGACGGGCCAGGTCAGCGACCTCCCGCACCATCTCGGCAGGCACCCAGGGGGGCACCGCCCATACGCAGTAGGGCTGGTACTGAGCTCTCAGCACACGCACCCGGTCCCGGTAGGGGGAGAGGAACGTGTCGTGACTCGAAGGCAGCCACGCGGACACAAGGACGTCGATGGCGCCCTCTTCCTGGAGCCGGAACAGCCGCTCGTGGGGGGCCTCGACGCTGTGTACCCGGTGACCGTGGGCCTCCAGGACGCGGCGTGTGACTGCTGCCACGGCCCGGTGGAAGGACAGGGCGATGTTGCCAACGGTGACAGTCGACTCGGAGGAAGGGCGGGACATGACGGCTCCCTGGCTGAGTGGTGAGGTGTGCGGCTTCGGCACGTTTCGCGGGCGTCAGGACCGTCCGACCCCTCGGTCGCCGGTTCCCTTTCCCTCTCACACGCTGCACCTCCGATCACCATAAGTCCAAGAAATCTTCTGCACCGTTTCCATATGCTGTGCGCATGGCAACGCTCCGACAGTTGGAATACTTGGTGGCCATCGTGGACGAGGGTTCCTTCACCCGGGCCGCCGAACGTCTCAACGTCACCCAGCCCGGGCTGTCGCACCAGTTCCAGGCACTGGAACGCGAGGTCGGCGGGCCGCTGCTCGAGCGGCGGCCGCGTGGGGTGCGGCTCACCCCGGCCGGACGCTCGATGCTGCCCCACGCCCGGGCCGCTCTGGCCGAGGCGGGCCGGGCCACCGTCTCTGCCCGCAGGGCCGCCGGCGTCTCCACCGGCGAACTGCACCTGGCGACGGTCTATTCGGTCAGCTGCGGCGTGCTTCCCACGGTCCTGGGTCTGTGGCGGGAAAAGCATCCAGGCGTGCGGATCCGGCTCTTCGAGCACCGGCGGGGCGGCGATATGGCGCAGGCCATGGCCGCCGGACAGGCCGACGTCGCCGTGGGGCCGCTACCGGACGGCTGGGAGGGCACCACCCGCCATATCGGCACGGAGGAGTTCGTCGTCGTCACCCATGCGAACGACCCCGTGGCCGTCTCGGACCACGCCCCCCATGTCAACCTGTCCCACCTGGCGCAACGGGAGTGGGTGCACTTCACTCCCGACAGTGGCCTGTGTGACATCCTGGAACAGGCGTGCGCGGCGGCCGGCTTCCGGCCCCGTGTCGCGATACGCACCGAACAGGCCCCGTCGGCCATTGCTTATTCTGCCGCTGGACTCGGCCCCGCCCTCGTGCCCGCCAACACCATCCCGCCGCACTTCGGCGGAGTCATCCTGCGCCCAGATCCGCCCCTGCACCGACGGCTGACGGCGTACACCCGTACCAGCCCGGATCCGGTGGCAGCCTCGTTCCTGGAGATTCTCGGTGACCACGCACCCGTCATGCCTGCACACGTCGCCAGGCGCCTGCGCGCCACCGACGGGACTGCCCGGCGCCCACGGCAGGAGCGATCATGACTGAACCGCCGCACCACCAGGGCCTCCAGCCGGGCAGTAGCCCGCGGAGACGGAAGCGGGTGCGGTTCAGCAGCGCGTGACGAGGACACACCTCGCCCAGACGGTCTTGCCCGTCAGGCGAGGGTACGTTCCCCAGGCCTCGACGAGGGAGTTGACGAGAGCGAGACCGTATCCGCCGTGCGGGCCGCGCCGGTGGGGCGCGAGGACCGTGGGCGACGTGCTGCTGGGGTCGTCGACTTCCACGGTGAGGGCACGACCGTCCCAGATGAGACGCATTTCCATGGCACCGCCGGCGTGCCTCCAGGCGTTGGTCACCAGCTCGGTGGCGACGAGTGCCGCAGTGTCCGTGTTGTCCTGCTCGCCGGGACGCACGGATGAGGACACACCGAGACAGCGGATCATCTGGCGGACAGCGGCGCGAGCCGGGCGGCCGGGGATCGGGTGGTCCCCCAGGTGGATACGCCGGGAGAGGGGCGGATGCGCATCTGGACGGCAAGGTTGCAGCGGGTTCGAAGTCATGGGGGCACCGGTGGGGGAGTGGCGGGAGTGGCAGTGACTGGTAGGCCCTGCCGGAGCAGGGCACCAGTCGGCGGACGCGAGTCAAGCGGGATGGGCCTCGACCGTGAGGGTTTCGGTGGTCACCGCACCGGTTCTCCGGTCGTGCAGCCACACCGCGGTGAATGCCACGGCGCAGACGACGGGGAGGATGCTGACCGTGGCGAAGGCGTAGGCGGCACCGCGAGTGTCGATCATGTGCCCCATCCAGGGAAGGGTGATGGCGGTGGCGAGCATGCCGCCGGATCCCATGAGGGCTAGAACGAACGAGCCGCCCCTGGGGCAGCGTTCGGCTACGGCGCCGAGCATGGTGGGCCAGTAGCGGCTGATGCCCAGCGCGAAGACGGCAGCAGCCGCGTACGCGGCCGCGGCGCTGTGGGCGTGCGCGAGCAGTTGGAGTCCGGCGGCGGCGAGGACGGAGGATACGGCCAGGACGGCGATGGGGCCGGCATGGCCCAGCAAGCGGCTGCCGAGGCTGCGAGCGGCGAACATGATGCCGTTGACGAACGTGAGGACGAGAATGCCGGAGGCGCCGGCGAGTTGCCCGAGGGTGTCGGGCATCCACTGGTTCGGGCCCAGTTCGGTGGACGCGGTCAGGAACATGCAGGCCAGCAGGACCAGGAAGATGGGCCGCCTCGCGGTGCGGAACATCTCCCGGCTGCTGATCGCGGCAGCGACTCGCTCGGAGGCGGGGAAGCTCAGGGGGAGCAGGACCACCCCGTAGATGAGGACGCAGAGGATGATCGCTGCCAGTTTCGCGCGCCAGTCAAGGCCCGCGAGGGTGAAGCCGTAGCCGATCAGGCCGCCCAGGATCAGGCCGCCGGCGAACCACGCGTGGAAGGCGTTGAGGCGTCGTGTCTTGTCCCGGGGGTAAAGGGAGGCGACGAGCGGGTTGGCCGCGGCTTCGATCAGCCCGTTGCCCAGACCGACCACGAGTGTCCCGGCGAACAGCGTGTCGAAGCCGGGGGCGGCGATGGTCAGGACCAGTCCGGCGAGCTGAGCGACGAAGGCGAGCACCAGGATGGCCCGGGCCCCCACGGCGTCCACCAGGAGGCCGCCGCCCAGGATGGCAGCGACATACCCGTAGAAGGCCGCGCCGGCGATGAGACCGAGCTGGTAATGGTCGAGGGAGAAATGCTGCCCCAGCGCGCTCATGATGTCGCCACGTACGGAGAACGTCATGCCGGTGGCGGCGAGGGCGATGCAGCTTCCGACGAACAGCCGTCGTACGTCGAGTGGAGCGGCTGTGGTGGCCGCGGATCTGGGAAAGCGACTGAGCGTGGGCATGGCGGGCTCCGTGTGCGGGATGGAGGGTGAACTTGAGGGATCCGCCGGGGCGCGGAGGGGAGGCCGGCCGCCCCGGCGGAAGTGGTGGGGGCCGTTCAGGCGCCTGCGCCTACCTGGGCGAGGTGGTGGCGCAGGACGTCGGCCGACTGGGCGGTGTAGGCCTCGTACAGGTCTTCGGGAAGCACGCCGGAGGCGTGGTCGCGCAGCCACTTGATCATGCCCTGGCTGAGGGATCCGTCGGCGGCATCGGCGATCTGCCTCTGGGAGAGAGGCGTGCGGTCGAGGGCGGGCATGAACTCAACGGACAGGTGGCCGTCGTAGCCCACCGCGAGCAGTTCGCGCAGCAGCGCAGTCCAATCGATCGCTCCGGACCCGGGCGGCAGCCGGTTGTTCTCGGCGACATGGAAGTTCACCAGCCGGCCCGCGCAGCCGCGGATGGCGGCTCTCCAGTCGGCTTCCTCGATGTTCATGTGGAAGATGTCCAGACAGATGCCGCACCTCTCGCCCACCTCCTCGGCCAGGCGCAGTGCCTGGTCGGCCCGGTTGATGAGATAGGTCTCGTACCGGGTCAGCGGCTCGATGGCGAGCCGGATGCCGTGGTCGTCGGCGTGTTTGTGCGCCTCCCGCAGGGCAGCGACGTACCAGTCCCACTCCAGCTGCGCGTCGGCCATCGGCACCAGCTTGCCGACCGTGCAGGGCACGGTGACAAAGGTGCCGCCGAGCGCGGCGGTGAGGTCGATGGTCTCGATCAGGTAGGTGAGCCCGGCCTGCCGGATGAAGGGGTCTTCGTGGATCAGGTCGCGGCCGCCCATGAACAGCGCGAGGCCGCCGGCGCAGGAGATCCCGTGCTCTTCGAGCAGACGTGCGGTCGCCGCGAGATCGGTGCCGCGGGGGTCGGCGGAGATCTCGATGGCGTCGTAGCCGCACCGGGCAAGCCGGGGGATGGTGACCTCCAGCGGCTCCGGGCGCATCCAGTTGTGCATGGACAGGCGCATGGTCATGGCGCACCCCCTGGTGCGGTAGTGGGTGAGACGGGCTGCGTCGCGCTGCCGAGCAACTCGACGGTGACGAAGCGGAGTGTGGTGTCGCCGTCGTTGTGCAGGTCGTGTATCACCGGCGGTCCATCGCCGTAGGCGAAGAACTGGGTCTCACCGACGCTGTAGGAGCGGCTCTGCCGTCGCCATCCGCTTCCGGTGAGCTGCCACTGCAGGGCTGTTCCCGGCTCGGTGCAGGTCCAGAAGTAATTCAGGGCGTGGCAGTGCAGCGGCGCCCGCGCACCGGGCTCGAGGTGGACCTCCCAGACGCGGACAGCGCCGTTCTCGAACAGGAGACGAGTGCCGACCTGCCGGTTGAGATGCGCGTGCGCGACCTCGCCGTCGGGGGGCCCGTCGTGTGCTAGGCCGTGGGCCGTGGTTTCGGTGCTGTGATGGTTGCCCATGACTCGAGAATGGCCCGACCGGCATCGTAAGTCTAAGACTTCCTCCCTAAGGATTTACATAGAGCTTTCCTATATGTAACCTCGGTGTATGAGCCTGAGGCAGTTCGAGTACTTTCTTGCGGTGGCCGAGGAGGGTTCTCTCAGTCGGGCGGCAGCACGGCTCTCCGTCGCCCAACCGTCCCTGTCCCAGCAGCTCAAGGCACTCGAACGGCGGGTGGGGGGTGCCTTGTTCGAGAGACTGCCGCGGGGTATGCAGCTCACGCCGGCCGGTCGTGCCTTCCTGCCGGAAGCGCTCGCCACGCTGCGCGGTGCGGAGCGCGCCTACCGCTCCGCACGGGCGGCGGTCAGTGGCGAAGCAGCGGAGCTGCACATCGCCACCGTCTCCTCGGTCGCGGCCGGTGTGCTGCCAGACATCATCCGGACCTGGCACGACCAGCACGCACAGTGCCCGGTCCGGCTCGAAGAGTTCAGCCATCGCGACCTGATGGAGGAACAGGTGCGCAATGGCCTGGCCGACCTGGCCGTCGGCCCGCGGCCCCGCGCGTGGGACGGCCCGGTCATCTCGCTGGGATACGAGGAATTCGTGGTGATCCTCCCCAACGGCCACCCCTTGCTGAGTGAAGGCCCGGGGACGCCGGCCACCGCAATCGAGCTGCGCGCCCTGGCGGACCAGGGCTGGGTCCTGTTCGGACAGGGGCACGGCCTCAACGACCTGATCGGCGGCTACTGCTTGAGCGAGGGGTTCCGGCCGACGCCGGCTGTACGCACCTGGCAGGTCGACGCGGCAGCGCGGCTGGCCGCCGCCGGCGTCGGGCCGGCCCTCCTCCCGGACAACGCCGTGCCCGCGGGCCTGGATGCCGCCATCCTGTCGTGCAGGCCCAAGCACTTTCGCGAACTGACCTGTTATCTGCGCAGCGAACCTCACGGTCTCGTGCACCGCTTCCTCACGCTGCTGCAGGACTCGGCCCGGCTGACACAGCTGGCAGACAGGTAGGAGACCGGTGGAGGTGGCCTACACCACTGACACCCGCGCGCCGTTCGCCGTACGGGCGCGTCGCTGGCGGTGCACCAGGTAGGCCGGGCCGATGCAGATGATGCGCCACGACTGCACCGGTCGGTAGGGCCAGCGAGCCGCTCGAAGCACAGGCCACCCTGTGTCCGCTGGCAGTGGCGCGAGGGCCGCTGTTCGGATCTCGGGGGGCGAGCGGTAGCGTCCGAGGAGCGGCCAAGGAGCCCATGACCGGTCGACGATGGCCTCGCTCGTCTCGCGCACCCGCTGGTGAAGAGGCAGTGTTCCATTCCTGTGCTATTCACGCGCGGTTGCTGACTGGAGCGATGGGCTGCTTGCAGGGCAGCAGTGGCCATATTGAGGTGCGTTGGTGCCTGAGACTTGTGCAGACTCCACGCATGGCTGTCGATACCGCCGTCTCGCTTCAGGGGAGGGCTCTGCGACATGTCGGGGCTTCGTCGAGGGGGAAGCCCCTCCCTTCGGACCTGAGGGTGACGATGCACTTTCACCCTGACCGAGTCGCGGGGAACCGTCCCATTCTGCTCCAAATGGCTGACGATGGTGTCTACAGGTCACAGTTCGTCACAGGAACGAGTAACGGCGGGCTGACCGCTCATCCGGGCGGAGACCGATGCCGCTGGGAGAGTCGCATCTTCGCCGGCGCGTATGACGACGCCGCACCTGACCAGCGCCCTGTCTACGGCGCCTTGAACTACCGCCGTGATCCGATCGGCGGTGCCCCGCGATTCGGCTCCTCGTACTTCAGACTCACGCCCGAGGCTCTCACGCGCGCCACTTTCTGTTACCCGGACAGCTCCGCTGAGCCGTCCGCCTTCGGCGTGGCCGATCGATGCTCACTTCTCGAGCTTGCCGAGGCAGCTGACACGGATCCCCTGGACGGCCACATTGAGGCACAGATCCACGGGCCTGTCAGGTTTGACTGTGACGTGGAAGCGCTGGTGCTGGACCCCAGCTACCGCGGTACAGCGGTCGAATACGCGGCAGAACGCCTGCCGTGCCCAGTCGAATGGCATCCCGGGTTTCGGCTCAGCGTGGCTGAACTGCGTCACCATCCGCACTATCGCGGCCAGGCGTATGTGGATCTGGGAGCCAAGATCGCTCCCGGTGGCTGGCTCACTCCCAGGGTTATCGGAGACGCTGCCCGCACAGGTCGATACGCTCTCCAGGACCTCAAGAAGGTCTGGCACTGCCTGGCCCGGTTCGGGAAGCTCAGCGGCTGTTGATATCCCGTGCTGCTTCCGATACGTCCGGGTCAGATTTCGACGCCCTGTCGGGATTGTCTCGTTCAGCGGGTGGTGAGGTAGTACTGGTCTGCGGTCAGTTCGACGATCCGCGTGAGGGGGGAGGGCGTAGAGACGGATCGGGGCGCCGGTGATGCGCATCTCCAAGTGGAGCGAAGTGTCGCTGAGGCATCGGCGTAGCTCTCCCGATGGACGGACTCGAAGCGGGATCGCTACTGGACAATCATGGGGCGAGTTGCGCGACCTTGGAGCCGAGGCATTCGCTGCCGCCGGAGCCGCCGGAGCCGCCGGAGCCGCCGGAGCCGCCGGAGCCGCCGGAGCCGCCGGAGCCGCCGGAGTCGCCGGAGCCGCCGGAGTCGCCGGAGCCGCCGGAGCCGCCGGAGCCGCCGGAGTCGCGAAGCGCGCCGAACGATTCGGAGTCGAGCTCGGTGAGCTACTCCTCCAAGTGGGCGGCTTGATGGGCCAGCCCTGGTGTTCGATGCCTGTTCGACGGGCCGGGACCGCACGAGGGTCAGTCTGTTCGGACGCAGGCGCCGTAGTGGTCCGTCTGGCGCAACACCACCGCGTCCTGAGCGGGTGCCGGCCATGCCTGGACGAGATACCACTCGGTGATCTCATCAGGTGTGAGATCGACGGCGGTGTCACGGCCGCGGGCATGGATGCGAAGCCGGTAAGCACCGGGGCCGCCGAAGGACAGAACCGGCAGCTCCTCGTCCAGGTCGTCCAGCAGGCCGCGCACCATCGATTCCCCGGACTCCGAGTGCAGGGACACCTCGACGATCTCCTCCCACCTGGCGCTCCCGATGCCGGTGTGCAAGGTGACGGTGACGTCGACGTCTCCGGTGAGAATGCCGGTGAGGACTGTGACGGTGCCGTCCTGCACCTCCACCAGTCCGTTGTGGGTGCGGGGCAGATCAAAGCCAGCGGGACCAGCCTCGTCACTGATCTTGAACTGGTGGTACTGCACGGGCGCAGGTCCGCACCCGTGGCCGACGTGACCGCTCACAGCATGCTCCCGGGTGATCGGCGGTGGCTCTCGTGGTGAGTCACTGCCTGGCCGCCCGGCCGCGGCGGCGGCGGTCACGCTTCCGGTGAATGCGTCGAGGGACGCCCGGGCGTGGCCCGGAGTACGTGCCCTTGTCCATGATCTCCTACGGAACCCCGAGACGACGTGGGTCTCCCTGCCGTTCGGTGGCGCGGCCGGGGCGGCCCGCTGCCGGTGGGAGGCCCTGCACGGCATCGGCCCGCGCCAGGCCCAGTGCTGCGCGATTACGGCATCCGCTCGGTCGGTCTGCTCGCTGCCATCCCGCCGCCGAGGGTGCAGCGGCTGCGGGGGAAGAAGGCCGGCCGGCTCGCCGCTGGGCGCGCCCGCGACGTCGACCTCCACCTCCGCGTCCCCCACTCGCTGCGAGCGCCCGCAGCGGTGCACCCACCACACCCTGGACGGCGTCGCCGTCCAGGCGCCCAGCGCGGACAACGGCTACGCCGCTGTGGTCAGGCCGGCCGCGCCCTGACTCCCGCCTTGGCGTTCGCGGCCGGCACCGGCAGGCCCTCACAGGTTCGGGCGCCGAGCGGGTCAGCCGTCGGCTTCGTCCTGCGGCCCATACGCGTCGCCGATGGCGACACGCAGGTCGTGCATGCCTTGCATGATGTCGATGAGGGCTTCTTCCGCCCCGCTCAGAGCGCGTCGGGTCCCGTCCGTATCGCCGCGCTCCGCGTGCCACTGGGCGCTGAGCGCGTACACCGCCGTCATCACGGCGGCGAAGGCGGCCTCCCGGCCGGGCGGCAGTTCGTCCGTCTCATCCGCCTCAGGTGCGGAGACCTGCAACGCGGTGCGCTGAAGCCTGTTCGTCAAGACGTTGACGGCGAGGCTGGGATCCGCTCCTACCTGTTCCCCCCAGCCGAGCAACGTCTCAAGGACATCCTCAACCTCCTCTTCCTCGGTCAGACGGGTGGCGGCGGTGATCTCGAGCTCCGCTTTCGCCAGCAGACTGCCCAGAAGGTGCAGACGATCTTCTTCCTGCGGTCCCTGGGGTCGCTTCTCCGGATCCGCTACCGGTTCAGCTGCCAGAGCAGCCAGCGCTGCGTAGATCTGCTCAGCGCTCACCGGGCGCTCGCTACTCATGCTCACGTCTTCAGCATCACCCAGCGAAGGCGTACCTGCCCGCCCACACGCCCTGGGCTGCCGCCCGGCCGTCCGCAGCCTCGCCGAAGACTCGCCCCGGGACCGTGGTGGGCAACGAGCCAGCCCCTGTCCGTGAGGCGCTCCAGCGCACCGTGGCACTGCCGGCACCGCGACTGAGCGGACAGCCCTGCATGTGTGCCCCGGGGACGTGGAGGAGCGGGTCCAGGCGCTCGCGGCGCTGCGGCGCGAGGCGGCGACCAATCCACCGGTCGCCGCCTTCCGCGAGCAGATCACCAGCACCTGCGAGCCGACCGCACGAGCACTGCGCACCGACGACACCTGACCCTGGCCCCGGGAGGCCGGCCGCCGCGCCGCCGGCCTGCCCGGACAACACACCGGGTCTGTCGTCAAAAGATCTTGCCGAGGCGACGTTGGCAGCAGGCATGATGTGCTGATGGGACAGCTTCCTGCCGACGTGCGGGCTTCGCTTCGGTTCTTCGCCTTCTACTTGGCGAACGGCACCATCGACGTCGACCTGCTCGACGGCTTTGACTACCGGCCTGCTCTCTTCCAGTTCGGTTCAGCGTTGGAGCAGGTCTTCGCGATCTACGGAAATGTGCTGGAAGTCGACACAGACGGCAAGGTGCTGAACGAAGGGGATGCGCAGTACCGTGCCGCACAGTGGATTCGCGGCTGCTGCGACCCGAGTTACCAGGTCGAGCCGCCGTTCCAGGCTTGGGAGACCGAACTCCACGGCCCGTGAATGGGCAGTGGTGCTCGTGAGGCCTCATACCCATGTCTGGAGCGAGGCGAGGGCGACGGCTGCCTGGTAGGACTCGGTGGTCTTGTCGTAGCGGGTGGCGATGCCCCGCCGCTGCTTCAACCTGGTGGAGCAGCGTTCCACCACATTGCGTCGTTTGTAGGTCGCACGGTCGAAGGCCGGTGGCCGAATGCCGCGGCTGCCGAGCCGGGCCCGGTTGCGGACCTGGTCGGCCCGTTCGGGGATGGTGTGGGCGATGCCCCGACACCGTGGCCATACCTAGGCCTGTCCGGCGAGGGCATGCCTTCACGTCTCGGCGCGGAGGAACTCACGGTTTGTGGGTTACCCAGAGCAGTTCCGCCGGCCAGCGGTGTGCCCAGTCGGGTGGGTCGGTTTCGTTGTAGCCGTTGGGTGTTCCGCGTTCGGGCCGCGGCTCGATGAGGTCGTCGATGATGAGACCGGCGCCGCGCAGGACCTTGACCCAGTCGCCGTAGGTGAGCTGATAGCTGGTCGCGCCGTCGTTCTCGGCGATGGTGTTCAGCCCGAAGTAGTCCTGCCGCAGCGTCGTGGTCACGCGGCCGGCGGCTTCGTCGTAGCACGCTTCGAACCACGGGCTGGCGACGTTGAACACCAGGCGCCCGCCTCGGCTCAACACGCGTGCGGCCTGCGGGACGGCCAGGTGCGGAGGTGCCCAGCTGAGCCCACCGAAGTCGCAGAACACCAGGTCGAAGCTGTCGGCGGCGAAGGGGAGTTGTTCGGCGGCGCCTTGCACCAGTGGGTAGCGGGCGGCTCCCATCGCGCCGGCCGCTGCGGCGAGTTGGGCTTCGGACAGGTCGAGCCCGACCACGGTGGCGCCCTCGGCGGCGAGCGCCCTGGACCACTGGCCGGCGCCGCAGCCGAGTTCGAGGACGCGCTTGCCGGTTACGTCGCCCAGGGCGTGCAGGTGCGCGTCGGGGATGGAGTACATGCCCCACAGCCGGGGTGTGGCGCCGATTTGCGGGTCGTGCTTGTGCTGGTAGGCGCTGCTGATCTGGTTCCAGAGCCGCCGGTTGGCGGGGATGCTGTCCACGTGCCGACTCCACCACTGCCTGCCGGGGGCGGTCAACACGATTAGGGCACTGGTCGGCCCGCGCCTCGGCCCGCGCCTGGCTCGGCCCATGATCCGGGACGAGCCCTAGAGACCGCCGACCTTGACGGGGAACTTCTGGATGACGGCGAGCACCTTGTCCGGGTCCTCCGGATCGACCAGCTCGACCGGCTTCTCCAGCGTGTAGAGGTCGCCCCGGGGCGGGTACTGGGTCAGCTGTCCGATGAGGACCATCGGCTCCTTGGTGGTCAGAACCAGCGGTTCGCCCCCGTTCCCGGGCCGGTCGATGGTCATCGTGAAGGTCGAGACCTCGCGAAACTCGTACCTGGGCGGGAACGTCTGGGTCTGGCGCAGGATGCTCGGCGCGTCAACATCGACATCGTTCTGTTCGATGGTGATGGTGCCCCCGTCCGTCCCGTCCTCTCCCGGCAGTTCCGCAGTCACCCTGTGTCCGACGGTTCGCATGCGGACGGAGTTGATCGGGTCCTCAGGGTTGACGTCGATGCGATGCTTGATGCCGCCCCGGAAGTCGACGCTGACGAGGGCGTCCTTGATCCGGAGTGGGGTGTTGATGGCGAGGCGGGAACAGGGGATCTCGGCGCCGATCAACTGGTAGTCGCGCAATTCGAAGAGGTCAAGCGCCTCATCGAGGTCGGACGGGTCCCGGCGTCACACCGGCAGCGCCCACGTCACAGCTGCGGCACGCGGTGTCCCGCGGCACCGCCCCCGTGCAACCCGACTGCCTCGCCCGGTGTTTCCCCTCACGCCCGACTCGATGAAGGCAGTCGATGGAGACCTGTCGATGCAGACGGTCGGTACGGACATCCGACGAGGCATTCGACGACCCAGTGCGAGGCGTGAGATGGGCGAATTCACCGAACTGAGCGCCACCCGGCTCGCCGAGGCGATCCGCGGGCGGGCGATCTCCTCGGTCGAGGCGGTCCAAGCGGTGCTCGACCGCATCGAGAAGGTCAGCCCGGCCGTCGACGCCTCCGTGATCGTCTGCGGCGAACGCCCCCACGAGCGGGCCACCGCCGAGCGCGCCGTCTCGGACGGTGCCGAGCTGGACCCGGTGCACGGGGTTCCCCTCGGTGTGAAGGGCCTGGACCCGGTGGCCGGCGTCCGGATGGCCCGCAGCTCACTGGTCGTCGCCGAGGATGTCCCGCAGGAGACGATCCTGTGCGTCGAACCGCTGGAACAGGTCGGCGCGATCGTCGTGGGCAAGACCGACGCCCCGGAGTTCGCCTCCACGGCCACCACCGACAGCGCCACGCCCTTCGACAGCGCCATGAACGCGGGTGGCTCCTCCAGCGGTAGCGCCACCCCCGTCGCCTCCGGCATGGTGCCGTTCGCCCAGGGCTCCGACGCCGGAGGCTCCATGCGGGTGCCCGCGGCGTTCTGCGGCGTCTTCACCCTGATGCCGCGCTTCGGCCGCGTCCCCGTCCCGGCCAAACCCAACGCCTCCCGCCGGTACCACCCGATGGTCTGCCACGCCGCCCTCGCCCGTACCGTCGCTGCCCTCGGCGTGGACCTGATGTCCGGCGCCCATCCGTACGACCCGTACTGCTTCCCCGCCCCAGAGAAGCTCACCGACGCTTCCCACGGCGATCTCACCGGCCTCACCGTCGCCGACAGACCCGACCTCGGCGGCTACTCCGTCGAGCCCGAGGTCGAGCCCGAGGTCGAGCCCGAGCCCGAGCCCGAGCCCGAGCCCGAGGCCGAGGCCGTCGTACAGGCCGCCCTGCCCGCGCTGCGCGATGCCGCCGCCACCGTCGAGAAGGTCGGCTTCCGGCTGTCCCTGCCGCACGCCGGCCTCACCGCGATATGGCGCCGCTACCTGTCCGTCGCCCACACCGAATCCGCTGCTTTCGCCCGCGACGACGACATCGACCTGCTCGGCGCCTGCGCCGGCTCCCTCGACCAGGGCTACCTGGACTCCGTCCGGGTCGGCGAGTCACTCAGCGCCGTCGGCTTCCGGCCGGAGGACCTCGACCGCACCCGCGCGCTGTACTCCCTCGAGAGCCTCTTCGAGCGCTACGACCTCGTCGTCAGCCCGGCCAACGCCGTTACCGGTATCCCCGACTCCGCCGGGCGCGACCCCGTCGGCCACGACACCGTCGAGGGCCAGGCCGTCGACCGGTTCGTCGGCTGGTCCCTCACCAGCCCCTTCGACCTGATCGGCAGCCCCGCCGCCTCGGTGCCCGTCGGCCGGGCGGGCAACGGCGTCCCCGTCGGCCCGCAGCTCGCCGCCCGCCGCCGCGGCGATGCCCTCGTCATCCGCGCCGCCCGCCTGGAGGCCTGCCTGCCCTTAGCGGTCGCCCACCAGGACCTCGACCTGGCCGCCACCAGCGCCTGAGCCGCGGCCACCGACCGGACCGGCCGCGACCCGACGAGTCCGGGCCGGGCCGGGCCGGTCGATGTTTCGGCGGACGAACCGACCTCCCCGGCGGGGAGCAGAGACGGGAGACACTGTGCAAGCCACGACCGGCGGACGAACCGGACCCAGCGGCATGGCCCTGCTGGTCCTGCTGATCGGACAGGCGATGGCCAACATCGACCTGGCGATCGTGAACCTCGCCGCGCCCGCCATCAGCGCGGACCTCGGCGTGAGCAGTTCCGAACTCACCCTCATGGTCACCGCCTACGCGCTCTGCTCGGCCGTGCTCATCGCCCCTGCCGCCCGGCTGGGCGAGCACCACGGTGTACGCCGGGTCTACCTGTGGGGCCTGGCCCTGTTCACCCTCGCGTCCCTCGCCTGCGGACTCGCCACCAGCGCCGCCGTCCTGATCGCCGGCCGCTGCCTACAGGGCGCCGCCACCTCCCTGATGACCACCCAGGTCCTGGTCGGCATCCACCGCTGGTTCACCGGCCCCGACCGCGCCCGCGCCCTCGGCTGGAACGCGGTCACCCTCTCCGGCGGCGCCGCGTTGGGCCAGATCCTCGGCGGCACCATCGTCTCCGCCGACCTCCTCGGCACCGGCTGGCGTGCGGTCTTCCTGCTCAACGTGCCCATCGTCGCCCTCGTCCTGCTGCTTGGCCTCGTCCTGCTCCCGCACGACCGGCCCGCCGGCACAGACACCCGTGAGGGCGTGGGCCGCGGTGACAACGACATCCCCGGCACCGTGCTGCTCGCCGCCGCCACCCTCACCGTCCTCATCCCGCTGAGCCTCACCCACCCCGACTGGATCCGGCTGCTCCTGCTCGCCGCCGTACCGCTCGCCGCCCAACTGGTCCGCACCGAACGGGGGGTCATCGCCCGCGGCGGCAAGCCGGCCCTCGACCTGCGCCCGCTCGGCGCCCCCACCGTCCGCTGGTCGCTGGCCGCCTACGCCGGCACCACGCTGACCTACATCGCCATGCTCTACCTGCTCTCCCTCCACCTCCAGCAGGCGCTGAAGCTCCCGGCCTGGCAGGCCGGCCTCGTCCCGCTCGGCTGGGTCTGCGCCTTCGGCCTCGCCGGCCCGGTCCTCGGCCGCGCGCCGCGGGCCGTCGTCCGCCTCCTGCCCTTCACCGGCTGTGTCCTGCTCACCGCCGCGTACGGACTCTCGCCCGTCGTGCCCGCCGGAGCGGGCACCGGCATCTGGCCGCTCACCGCCGTCCTGTGCGTCGGCGGCTTCGGCCTCGGTCTCGCCCACACCGCGCTGCTCAACGTGCTCACCAGCGCCGTCCCGCCGCGGTACGCCGCGACGCTCAGCGGCACCGTCAACACCCTGTCCACCGTCGTCGGCGTCACCGGCGTCGCCCTGTTCGGCGCCGTCTACTCCTGGCTCGGCCGCAGTGCCTGGGCCGGACCCACCGCCGCCTGGGCCTGCTCCTGCGCCGGACTCGCCCTCGTCAGCGCACTGTGCGCCCTGGCCGCGCTCCGCGCCGTGGCCACCGCACCCGCCCCGGCGAACGCGGCCACCGCACCCGCCCCGGCGAACGCGGCCGCTGCAACCGCCGCGGCCGCCGCGGTGTTCACCCCCGAGGGGTGCTCCGGCGACACCACGTCCATCGTCGACCGCTCAGGCCGCTCCACCGACGAACGCACGACGAAGGACGACCCGTCATGACCGAGCCCGAGCTCCACCACCTCCACGCCAAGGCCGCGCTCGTCCATCTCGACGGCACCCTGGTGGCCACCGAGCACCGCAGCCGCGCCGTCTGGACCCGCCTGTTCAGCAGCCACGGCCTGCCCTGCGACGACGCGCTGCCGGCGTCCTTCGTCGGGCGGCGGGGCCAAGAAGCCGTCGCCGACCACGTCCACCGCTTTCCCGGCCACACCGTCGACGAACTGTTCGAAGAGGCCTGCGGATACCTGATGAGGCCCCACAGCCCACCGCCGTTCGCCGTCCCCGGCGCGGCCGGGCTCCTGGCCGACCTGCACGGTCGCGGCGCGTCACTCGCCGTTGTCACCTCCGGTATGCGCGCCCACGTCACCGAGCTGCTCGACCACGTCGGCGGCGCCGGGCTGTTCCAGGTCATCGTCACGGGGGAGGACGTCAGCGACGGCTAGTCCGACCCGCAGGGCTACCTGGCCGCCCGGGCCGCCGGGCTGAGCTGGGCCCAGAGCACCGACGGCCGCTGATCACCCGCACGCCGGCCAGGCCCGCACGCCGGCCGGGCCGGGCCCTCGGTCCGGTCCGGCACCACCCGTCCGGCACCACCCGTCCGGCACCACCCGTCCGGCACCACCCGTCCGACACCGCTGGGGAGACCGCCATCATGTCCGCCGCCCGCCCGTCCGAGCCCGCCGCGCTGGCCGCTGCGGCGACCAGCAGCCTGGTCCTGGTCCACGACCCGGTCGCCCGCGCGGTCGCCCCCGACTACTGGAACTGGTCGGCCGACGCCCACCACGCCGCAGCGCAGGCGCTCACCGCCCTCGACGACGACCGGGTCCGTGCCGCCACCGCCCGGCTCGCCCAGGACCCCGCCGACGGGACCGCCGCCGCGGACCTCACCGCCGCGCTCACCGCGCTGCTGCGTCGCCCGGGCGGCGAGGACGAGGGCGTCGACGCGCTGCGCGCCGCCGCCGCCCGTACCGAATCGCTGTCCCGGCTGCTCGTCCAGCCCGGCGCGCCCGGCCGGCCGGCGGCGGGGCCGGCCGCTGAGGCACCCGACACGCCGGACCTGCTGGCCGCCCTCGCCCGCAAGCCGCACGGCGGCACCCATCCCGTGGACGCCGCCGTGGTCATCCCGTTCCGCGCCCCCGACGACGCCACCGGCCGGGTCCGCAACCTGGCGGCCGTCCTCAACGCGCTCGCCGACCAGTCCCACCCTCGCGAGCGCTACCGCGTCGTCGTGGTGGAGAGCGACGAACGGCCCCGCTGGCGCGAGCTGTTCGCCGACGCCTGCGACGCCTACGTGTTCGCGCCCGACCCCGGTCGGTTCAACAAGTCGTGGACCGTGAACGTCGGCGTGGTGCACGGCGCCCGCCCCGCCGAACTCGTCTGCGTCCTGGACGGCGACATCCTCGTCGACCGCGACTTCGTCGCCCGGGCGGCCGAACGGTTCCGGCGGCCCGGCACCCAGGCTCACTGGCCGTTCGAGGACATGCTCTTCCTCGACCCCGCCTCCAGCGCCGAAGCCATCCGCACCCGTTGCCTGGACGCCGCCCCCGACCCCGGCCAGGACCGGCTGCGCGGCGTCCACCTGCGCCGGCCCCCCGGCGGCTGCGTCTGGCTGCGCGAAGACCTCTTCACCCGCATCGGCGGCATGGACGAGCGCTTCTGCGGCTGGGGCGGCGAGGACCAGGACTTCGTGTGGCGGGCCGAACGGTACGGCCCGATGGACCGCCACCGCGATCCGCTCGTCCACCTCCACCACGATCGCGCCGCCCACCGGGGCGACGACGGCGTCCCCTTCTACGACGAGGTCGAACGCGCCGGGTTCTGTAGCTGGCCCTGCGACTCGGACTTCGGCCGCCTGGACCGGAACTCCCCGCGGCCGGCCGGGGCGTAGTCATTTCGGTCGCCACGGCCGACCGGATCCAGCGGTTGTCCTTGTCGCACCTGACCTACCCGCACACCCTCGAGGAGACTGCGGCCAAGCGGCCGGGGTGGGCCGCAACGTCCCGCAGGAGGCGCCGACCGCCGTCGCCCGGGCCGTCGTCGTCGCGGACCACCTGTGCGGCCGGACGATGACCGATCGTTCACCACGGCGGCTCCCACCAGGGCGTGGGAGCGGAACCGAGCACGGCGGGCCGTTCCTGGCCGCGCCCAGCGGCCTGCCGCGGGTCGCGATGCCGACGCGACCATCCGTTGCGGAAGAGGCGTGGGGGCGGCCCGACCGGACCGCCCTTGCGACGTCTCGTCAGCCACCGCTGGCGCTGGTCCGGGTAGGGTAATTCCGGCAGCATTTCGGCTCTTGCGCCGCCACCGCGCCGGCTGACAGGCTCTGGCTCGTGACCGCCAACGATGCGCTCGCAGCAGTCGGGCCGGCCGCCCCCTCCGGGTGGCTGTCGGCCCTGGCGCCGGCGCCGTCCCAGGAGCCGCGGGACCGCGACGCGGCCGAGTTCGTCGAGGCCGCCCTCGCCGCGGCGCCCGGCGACCCGGTCCCGCCGTCCGGGCCGCTGCCGGGCACGGCCGGCTTCGCCGTCGTACTCGCGCCGTTCGCCGAGCTGGCCGGGCGGCGGCTGCTCGCCGGGCTCGACCCGGGCGTCGGCCGGTCGGCCGAGCTGGACGGGATCAACCGGGAGTTCACCGCGACCACGGCCGCCGCGCTCGGCGGCCTGGCGGCCCGCGCGCTGGTGCTGGAGCTCCAGGTGGCCCGGGTGGAGGGACGCCTGGCGGGCGTGACCCCGCGGGCCAGGTTCCGCGACTTCGTCGCCGGAACCGGGACCAGAGCCGGCCTGGTCCGGCTGTTCACCGAGTACCCCCTGCTGGCCCAACTGGTCGGTCGCAGCTGCGTGAACGCCGTCGCGGCCATGGCCGAGCTGCTCAACCGGTACGCCGAGGACCGCGCCGAGCTGGTCGCCCGGCTGCTGGCCGGACGCGACCCAGGCCCGCTGGTCGCGGTGGACCGGGCCGCGGGCGACGCGCACCGGCGCGGGCGCCGGGTCGCCGTGCTGCGCTTCGCCGACGGCAGCCGGGTGGTGCACAAGCCCCGCCCGCTCGCGGCCGACCGCCACTTCGGTGAACTGGTCGACTGGTGCAACGTCCGCGCGGGGACCCCCGGACTGCGCACACCGGCCCTGCTGACCCGTGCGGACCACGGATGGTCGGAGCTGATCGAGGCCCGCCCCTGCGCCTCGCGGGCCGAACTGGACCGGTTCTACCTGCGCCTGGGCACGCTGCTCGCGCTCGCCCACGTGCTCGACCTCACCGACCTGCACCACGAGAACCTGATCGCCAGCGCCGACCACCCGGTGCCGGTGGACCTGGAGACGCTCTTCCACCCGCCGCTGCCCGAGGACCCCGCTGCCGACGACCCGGCGGGCCGCGCGCTGGACGCGTCCGTGCAGCGGATCGGCCTCCTGCCCCAACTGGTGGTCGGGGACGGGGACGCGCTCGACCTCTCCGGCCTCGGCGGCGGCGCCGACCGCCGCTCGCCCGTCGAGACGGCCGGCTGGGAGGCCGCGGGCACCGACGCCATGCGGCTGGTCCGCCGCCCCGGCACGGTCCGCGCCGGGGCCAACCGCCCCCGGCTGGCCGGCGCCGAAGCCGAGCCCGCCGCCCACACCGAGGCGCTGGTGGCCGGCTTCCGCGCGGGCTACCGCATGCTCCTGACGCACCGGCAGGAGCTGGCCGGCCTGTTACGCCGCTTCGCCGACGACGAGGTCCGGGTGGTGACCCGGGCCACCCAGGTCTACGTGACGGTCCTCGCCGAGGCCACCCACCCCGACGTGCTGCGCGAGCCGGGCGACCGGGAGCAACTGCTGCGGCTGCTCGGTACGGACGCGGTGGACGACCAGGGCTGGCCGGGACTGCTCGACCACGAGATCGCCGAGCTGTGGGACGGCGACGTGCCGGTGTTCACCGCCCGCCCCGGCCGCACCGACCTGTGGAGCGGCACCGGCGCCCACATCCCCGGCGCCCTCGACCGGCCCGGACTGGCCCGGGTGACGGTGCGCCTCGCGGCGATGGACGAGGCCGACCTCGCCGTGCAGGAGCGGATCATCCGGACGGCGCTGGCCTGCCGGTCGACGGCGCCGGCGCATCCCGCCGCGGTGCCCGGACCCCGGCCGGCCGGGCCGGGTGCGAGAGCCGCCAGGCAGGCCGGGCCGCCGGCGCCCGGCCAACTGCTTGCCGCCGCCCGGGAGCTCGGCGACCTGCTGGTCCAGCAGGCCCACCGGGGCCGGGGCCGAGCGAACTGGCTGGGCGTCGAACTGCTCGGCGAGCGGTACCGCAGGCTCGGGCCGTGCGGCGCCGATCTGGGGCACGGGTACCCGGGCGTCGCCCTCTTCCTCGCCCAGCTGGCCGCGCTCACCGGCGCGGACCGCTACGCCGGGACGGCACGCGCCGCGCTGCGCCCGCTGCCGCGGCTGCTGGAGCGGCTAGCCGCGCTCCCGGACGAAGATCTCGGCGCGGTCGGCTCGGGCGGCTTCACCGGGCTCGGCGGCATCCTGTACGCGCTCACCCGGGTGTCGGCCGTGCTGGACGACACCGGGCTGCGCGCCCTCGTCGAACCGGCGGCAGCGCTGACCGTCCGGGCCGCCGGGGCCGAGCGGGCGACCGGCGTGCTCGACGGGACGGCGGGCGGCTTGGCCGCGCTGCTGGCCGCGCACCGGGCGTACCCGTCGGCCGAGCTCCGGCGCGGCGCGGACGCCTGCGCCGACCGGCTCGCCGCCGGGCCCGTCCCGGCGGCGCCGGGCTTCGCCACCGGCGCCGCCGGGATCGGCTGGGCGCTGCTCGGCTTCGCGGGCTCCGGGGGCGGCGAGCAGTACCGCCGGGCGGGGCTGGCCGCGCTGCGTTCGGCCGTGGCCGCGCTGCCGTCGGCCGGCGCCGACCTCTCCTGGTGCACCGGCGAGGCGGGGGTGGCGCTGGCGGTCGCCGACCGGCCCGGAGCGATGGCGGATCCGGTGCTGGCGGCGGCCGTCGCCGCGGCCGTCGGACACCTCGCGGACGCCGGACCGGTGCCGGACGGCAGCCTCTGCCACGGCGAGTGGGGCCTGCTGGAGCTGCCGCACCGGACAGCGGCCGCGGCGGTGCTCCGGGCGCGGGCCGCCGGGCCGGTCCGGCGCGGCCCGGACCCCGCGGTCGGCGGCGGCATCACGGCGCCCGGCCTGCTCACCGGCCTGGCCGGCCACGGCCTCGGCCTGCTGCGGCTGGGCTTCGCCGACCTGGTCCCCCCGGCGCTGCTGCTGCGGGCGCCGGACCCCGAACCCGTCCCGTCCCGGCTCCGGGTCGGAGCCGCGGACGGCTCCTGGACTTCTGGAGCCGGGCGCCGCGCCACCTGACGCAGACCACCGAGAACATCCGCAGTGAAAGGAACCCCTTGATGAACACCACCGACCTCGTGCAGCTCCGGAAGCAGCCCACCACCCGGTACGGCGCCACCACCGACCACCCGGCGGGTGAGATCCGGCTGCGCAGCGGCGGCGGGCTCGGCCGCCGGTCCCAGCTGCTCGGCGAGTTCTCGGCGTTCCGCGGTACCAGCCCGTGGACCTCCGTCAGCATCGAGGTCCACGACGAGCGCCACTGAACAGGCCGTCGGGCGGCAGCGGCGGGCCGCTGCGGCGCAGCGTGATCATCTTTCCCGTGGAGTTCTCTCTACTCAGCGCGAGTGCGGCACGGGTAGCCTGCGGAGGTGCACACTACTGCCCCGACCACCATCGGCCGCGAGACCGAACTCGGGCTGTTCCGGCGTGCACTGACTGCCCTTCAGGACCGGGCGGGCCACACGGTCCTGCTGGTGGGGGAGGCCGGGATCGGCAAGTCGCGGCTGGCCGGGGAGTGCGCCGGTCAGGCCGAGTCGCTCGGCCTGCCGGTGCTGCGCGGGCGCGGCAGCCCGACCAGTGCCGGGATGCCGTACCGCCCGCTCATCGAGGCGCTGAACTCCCGCTTCCGGGTCACGGGCGTGCCTCAGGACCCGGAGCTGGAGCCCTACCGGCCGGCCCTGGGCCGGGTGATCCCGGAGTGGCGGCACACCGCCGTGCCCGGCTACCCCGAGAGCGCGGTGGAGCTGGCCGAGGCCGTGCTGCGGCTGCTGGCCGTGCTCGGCCGGGACCGCGGCTGCCTGCTCGTCCTGGAGGACCTGCACGAGGCCGACTCGGAGACCATCGCCGTGGTGGACTACCTGGTCGACAACCTGGCCGGGCTGCCCGTCCTGCTGGCGGCCACGCTGCGGCCCGAGCCGGGCGCCGCGCTGGAGCTGGCCCGGGGCGCCGAGCGGCGCCGGGTCGCCTCGCTGGCCACCCTGGAGCCGCTCGGCGCACCCCAGGTCGGCGCGCTCGCGGCCGGCTGCCTGGACCTGCGGGCCGAGCAGGTGCCCGCCGCCGTGGTCGAGCGACTGAGCAAGCTCAGCAACGGCAACCCGTACCTCGTCGAGGAACTGCTCGCCGAGATGGTCGGTTCCGGAGTGCTGCGCCGGGACGGCGGCGGCTGGCTGGTCGCCGGCGACCTGGCGGCCGCGGTCCCGGTCAGCGTGGTCAGCGGCCTGCGGCAACGGCTGGCGCAGCTCGATCCGCAGGTGCGCGACCTGCTGCTGCTCGCCGCCACCCTGGGCACCGGGTTCTCGATCGGCACGCTGGAGCTGATCACCGGACACAGCATGCGGCTGCTCCTCGACCAGCTGGCCGCCGCGGCCGCCTCGGGCTTCGTCGTCCCCGATCCCACCGCGGTCGACCAGTACGCCTTCCGGCACGCGCTCACCGCGGAGGCGCTGCTCGCCGGGCTGCCGCCGGCCGAGCGGGCGGTCATCGCCCGCCGGGCGGCCGAGGCGGTCCTGGCCGCCGACCCGGCGGTCGCCGACGACCGCTGCCAGCTGGTGGCGCGGCTACGGCTGCTGGGCGGCGACGAGGCGGGAGCGGCGCTGCTCTACGCCGAAGCCGGCCGCCGAGCGCTCGCCGGGGGTGCCTCGGCCACCGCCGTGCGGCTGTTGGAGCGGGCCCGCGGGCTGGCGGCGCCGGCCGACCGCACCGCCGTCACCGAGTCGCTGGTGCACGCGACGGCCGAGACCGGGCAGCTGGACCGGGCACTCGCGCTGGCCGAGTCGCTGCCGGACGCGGGGGCCGACGCGCTGGACATCGAGCGCCGGGTCGCCCTGCACACCAGGCTCGCCTGGGCCGCGGTGATCTCCGAACGCGCCGCCGACACTCTGGCGCAGGTGGCCGCCGCCCGCGCGCAGCTCGGCGACGCGCCGGACCCGCGGCACACCGCCGCGCTGGCCGTGGTCGAGGCCCACCTGGCGCTGCTGCCCGCGCACGGCGCGGAGACGGCCGGGACCGAGCGGCTGGCCCGCGAGGCGGCCGAGGTCGCCGAGCGGGAGAAACTCCCCGTGGTGGCCTGCCAGGCCTGGCAGCTGCTCGCCCTGCTGGCCCGCGAGCGCGGCTTCGACGACGCGGACGCCTGCCTGGAACGGATGCTCGCCGTCGCGGAGGAGCACAGCCTGCCGGTCTGGCGGGTGGAGGCGCTGCTGCGGCTCGGCGCCAACGCCTTCCTGCGCAGCGGTGACGCGCGTCGCATCCGGGAGGCGCGGGACGCCGCCCGCGACCTGGGCGCCCTCGCCCTGGCCCAGCACGCGGAGGGGCTGCTGGCGATGGACGCCGTGCAGCGCGCCGACTTCCCGGCCGCACAGGAGATCATCGACCGCTGCCTGGAGCCGAGCGCCCGGATGCGCAACCTCGGCGGCCACCGCTACCTGCTGCTGGTGGCCGCCACCCTCGCCGCCCACCAGGGCCGGCGGCGGCAGATGGAGCGGGAACTGCTCCGGTTCGACCAGGCCGACGAATCCACCTCCTTCCTGATGCCGGTCCTGCTCGGCCTGTGCCGGGCGTTCTGCGCCCTGCTGGAGGAGAACCGCACCCAGGCGCTGGCCGAGCTGGCCGCCGCGGCGGCCTGGGAGGACCAGCACCCCAACATGTTCTACCTGAGCGGACGGTACGGCCTCGGTCCGCTGCTCGCCGTCGTCGGCGGCACCGCCGACCGTGCGGCGTACGCGGCGGCCCTGGCGGCGCCGGCCGCCGCGCTGGCCTGGAACCGGCAGTTCCTGGTGCTCACCGACGCCGTCCTGCTCGGGCGGGAGGGCCGCGGCCGGGAGGCCGCCGGACTGGTGGACCGGGCGCGGCAGGAGTTCCGGGGGTTCCCGACCGGCCGTCACCTCGGGCTGCGGCTGGTCGCCGAGGCGGCCCTGGCCGACGGCTGGGGCGAGCCCGTCGCCTGGCTGCGGACCGCCGAGGAGTACTTCCACCAGGCCGGCGTCCGCTCCGTCGCAGGCGCCTGCCGGTCGCTGATCCGGCAGGCGGGCGTGCCGGTCGCGCAGCGGCGCACCGGGCGGGAGCTGATCCCCGAGGGGCTGCGGTCGGTCGGGGTGACGCCGCGTGAATTCGACGTGTTCGCGCTGCTCGTGGAGCGGCTCGGGAACCAGGACGTCGCCCAGCGGCTGTCCATCTCGCCCCGCACGGTGGAGAAGCACATCGCCAGCCTGCTCCACAAGACCGGCAGCACGAACCGCGCGGAGCTGTGCCGGCTCGCCCGCGTGCTGTGCGGGGACTGACCGCGCATGGCACCGGGCCGGTCGGATTCCGCCCGGTGCCACGGACGAGTCGTCGGTCACCGCGCCCCGGGTGGGGGGAAGTCCGGGACGTCGGTGCCGAGATCCTGCCCATGAGTCCGGTGACGGATCAGGTCGGCGACGCCGAGGTCCAGCACGCCCAGGCCGAACGGCGAGAAGACCGTCAGGGCCTGGGGGTCGCGCTCGCTCCGGCCACCGGTGAGGATGGCGCCGATCGAGCCGGCGACGAAGTCGCGGTGACCGGCCTGCTCCTCGGCCGGCCGCACCGAGGGGGACTCGCAGACGTGGTCACCGTCGTCGACGATGTTGACGCTGGACAGGATGGTCTCCGGGGCGAGGTCGCGCAGGGACAGGTGCAGCAGCAGCGTCCGGGCGGGCAGGGGGGACGGGTCCAGGTGCGCGCCGGCCGGCGGCGGTTGAGCACGCGGTCGAGGTCGCTGACGTGCACCGCCTCGCCCGCGAGACAGTCCGGGTGGAGGGCCGGGCGCACGGCCGCGCCGTGGCCGGGGACCAGCCGAGGCGCGGACTCGCGTGGGCTGCCCGAGTCGGACTCGACCACGACCGACCGGCCGGGAATCAACCGGCCCTCGCCGGTGGCCCCGCGCAGCAACTCCAGCGCGGAGCGTCTTTGATCTAGCCGCCGGGGTCATGCGCCTCCGGCTCGGCGAACAGGTGGAAGCGGGCGGTCGGGTCGAACCTGGTCAGCTCGACCAGCGGCCTCCGGCCCACGGTCCGGAGCACGCCGGCGGGCACGGTGTCAGACGGTCGCACGGGTCCCGCCGGTGGCGGCGCCGTCCATCCGGTTGCGCAGGCTCAGCGGCCGCATGTCGGTCCACACGGTCCCGATGTGCGCCAGGCACTCCTCCCGGCCGCCCCGGGTACCCTCGGGCCGCCAGCCGAGCGGCAGTTCGCGGTCGGCGAGCCAGACCGAGTACTGCTCCTCGTCGTTGAGCACGACCAGGTAGCTACGGGTGTCGGCGGCTTCCTCGGCCATCAGGCCCTCCTGCCCTCGGGGGTTCGACACGGCGACGGGGCGAGCCTGCCGGGCGCCGGAGAACGGCGACAAGAGACAAACGGGCAGCGGGAACGACATCGCACCCTGCCGTTGTGTCCCTGGTGCCGGGCTTGCGCCCGCCAGCAGGCTTCGCCGGGGGCGCGGTGCGCGTCCGTGAGGACCCGTGGAGGTGGCCGGTGGAGATTGACGACAGCCGTGGCGGCACGGACAGCACGGCCGGGACGCCCCGCAACGCGTCGTTCGGGCAGCAACGGCTCTGGTTCCTCGACCAGTTGCGGCCGGGCACGCCCGACTACCTGCTCCCGCTGGCACTGCGGATCCGGGGCGACCTGGAGACCGGCGCGCTGCTCGGGGCGCTCACCGCCGTCGTCGAGCGGCACGAGGTGCTGCGCACCAGCTACCGGCAGGACGCCGGCCGGCTGTTGCAGCGGATCGCTCCGGATGCCGAACTTCCCTTCCGCCAGTGCGACTTCACCGACCTCCCGGCCGCCGACCGGGAGGCTCGGCTGACCCGGCTGATCGAGGAGGAGCTGCGGCTCCCGGTCGACCTGGCCCGGCAGCCCCCGCTGCGGGCCGTGCTGGCCCGGGTGGGCCCCGCCGACCACCTGCTGATCGTGGTGGTCCACCACATCGCCTTCGACGGCATGTCCTGGCACCTTCTCGGGGCCGAGCTGGCGGCCGGCTACCGGGAGCGCACCGGCGGCGCGCCCGCGGCCCTCGCACCGCTCGCCCTGCAATACGCCGACTTCGCCGACTGGCAGGCCGAGCGGCTCACCGGCCGGCGGCTGGCCGCCGGGCTGGACCACTGGCGCACCGCGCTGGCGGGTCTGACGCCGCTGGAGCTGCCCACCGACCGCCCCCGCCCGGCCGTCTGGGACGGCGCCGGCGACGCCGTCCGCTTCGAGCTGCCGGCCGAGCTGATGGCACGGGTCGACCTACTCGCCCGCCGCAGCCGGGCGAGTAGGTTCATGGTGCTGCTCGCCGCGTTCCAGGCGGTGCTCGCCAGGTTCAGCGGGCAGCGGGACATCGCGGTCGGCACGCCGGTGGCCGGCCGCGGCCTGCCCGACGCCGAGCGGCTGATCGGCCTGTTCGTCAACACCGTGGTGCTGCGCGGCGACCTGAGCGGCGAGCCGTCCTTCCGGACCCTGCTCGGCCGGGTCGCGGCGAACACGCTGGCCGCCCTCAGCCACGCCGGTACGCCGTTCGAAGTGGTGGTGGACGAGCTGGCGCCGGAGCGTGACCTCGCCCGCAACCCGCTGTTCCAGGTGTCCTTCTCGCTGCGCACCGCGCCGCCGGAGCCGATCGCGCTGCCCGGCCTCGACTGCGAGCTGGTCCGCACACCGCTGACCGGCTCGCCGTTCGACCTGGTGCTGGACACCGACGTACTGCCCGACGGGCGGCTCAACGCCCGGCTCCAGTACGCCACCGCGCTGTTCGACCGGGCGACCGCGAAGCGCCTGGCCGACGCCTTCCGGGTGCTGCTCGACGCCGTGCTGGCCGACCCGGACCGCCCGCTGCACCGTGTCGGCCTCCTGACCGACCAGGACCGGGCGGGTGTGGTCGAGAAGTTCAACGAGACCGCCGTACCGCTGCCCGAGCGCTGCCTGCACGAGCTGTTCGTCGAGCAGGCCGAGCGCACCCCGCGGGCGGTCGCGCTGCGCTGGCCGGACGGTGAGCTGACGTATCGTCAGCTCGATCGCCGGGCCAACCTGCTGGCGCACCGGTTGCGGGCGCACGGGGCGGGGCCGGAGAGCCTGGTGGGCGTCTGCCTGCGCCGGGGTCCGGAACTGGTGGTGGCGCTGCTCGCGGTGCTCAAGGCCGGTGCCGGCTACCTGCCGCTGGCGCCCGATCACCCGCCGCTGCGGCGCTCCCGGCTGCTCGACCGGGCCGGCGCCGAACTGCTGATCAGCGACGAGGAGTTGGCGCAGGGCTGGACCGGTACGGTGCTGGCCGTCGAGGACGGGGAGCGGGAGACCGCGCCCGAGAGCGGCGCCGGGCCGGACAACCTCGCGTACCTGATCTACACCTCGGGCTCCACCGGCGAGCCCAAGGGCGTCATGGTGAGCCACCGCAACGTGGTCAACTACGTGCGCTGGTCGGCCCGGACCTACCTCGGCGAGGGCGCCGGCACCGCGCTGTACTCCTCGGTCGCCTTCGACCTGCCGGTCACCTCGCTCTTCCCCGCGCTGCTCACCGGCGCCGCCGTCACCCTCACCCCGGACGACGGCACGCCCGGCCTCGGCGGCCTGGTCCAGCTGCTGAGCCGGGACTCCTTCGACCTGCTGAAGCTCACCCCGACCCACCTCGGGCCGCTCGGCCGGGAGCTGCCCGCGGCGGCGCTGCGCACCGCGACACCCCACCTGGTGGTCGGCGGCGAGCAGCTCACCGGCGCGATGCTGGAACCGTGGCGGCGGCACGCCCCGGACACCGTGGTGTTCAACGAGTACGGCCCGACCGAGACCACGGTCGGCTGTGCCACCCTCGCCCTCCCGGTGCGCGAGCTCGACCAGGGCCCGATGGGCATCGGCGTGCCGATCGACAACACCACCCTGTACGTGCTGGACGCCGAGCTCGAGCCGGTGCTGCCGGGCGCCGTCGGCGAGCTGTACATCGGTGGCGTCCAGGTGGCCCGCGGTTACCGGGGGCGCGGCGACCTCACCGCCGACCGCTTCGTCCCCGACCCGTACGCCAAGGTCCCCGGCGCCCGGCTCTACCGCAGCGGCGACCTGGTCCGGCACCGCTCCGACGGCCTGCTGGAGTTCCTCAGCCGAGTCGACACCCAGCTGAAGATCGCCGGGTTCCGGGTCGAACCGGCCGAGGTGGAGGCCGCGCTGGCCGAGCACCCCGAGGTGCTGGAGGCCGCGGTGGGCGCCCACGGCACGGGAGACGCGGCCCGGCTGGTCGCCTACCTGGTGCCGGCCGGCGAGCGTGAACCGCGGGTGGCCGAACTCCGCACCCACCTGGAGCGGTTGCTCCCCGCCTACCTGGTGCCCGCGCTGTACGTGGTGCTGCCCGAGCTGCCCCACACGGCCAGCGGCAAGGTGGACCGCAAGGCGCTGCCCGACCCGACCGGCGCCCGGCTGGTCCCGGCCGAGGACCGAGTCGCGCCGTGCACCCCGCTGGAGCAGGCGGTCGCCGCCATCTGGTGCGAACTGCTCGACCTGGACGAAGTCGGCGTGCACGACGACTTCTTCGCCCTCGGCGGCAACTCCCTGCTGGCCACCCGGCTGGCCTTCCGGCTCCGGCAGGTGCTCTCGGCCGAGGTGCCGCTGGCGGACGTGTTCGCGGCCGGCACCGTCGCCCGGCTCGCCGAGGTCCTGGCCGCCGCCACCGCCGACCGGCAGGCGCCGATCACCCCGGCGGGCACGGACGGACCGCTGTCGCTCTCCTTCGCCCAGCAGCGCCTCTGGTTCCTCGACCGCCTCGCGCCCGGCGCCACCGACTACCTGGTGCCGATCGCGCTGCGGCTGCGCGGCCCGCTGGACCGGCCGGCGCTGACCACCGCGCTGGCCGCCCTGGCCGAGCGCCACGCGGTGCTGCGCACCCGCTACGAGGAGCGCGACGGCGAGCCGGTCCAGCTCGTCGACCCCGGCGCCCGGATCCCGCTGACCGAGCGGGCGGCCACCGAGGAGGAGGCGCTGCGGCTGATCCGCGCGGACCTGGAGGTCCCGTTCGACCTGGCGGCCGGCGCCCCGGTCCGCGCGATGCTGCTGCGCATCGGCGCGGACGACCACCTGCTGGCGCTGACGCTGCACCACATCGTCTCCGACGGCTGGTCGGTCGAGGTGCTGGCCGACGAGCTGGCGCGGCACTACGCCGGCGAGGCCGTCGAGCCGCTGCCCGTCCAGTACGCGGACTTCGCCCGCTGGCAGCGCGAGCACGCCGCCACCGAGGAGTTCGCCGCCCGGCTCGGGCACTGGCGGGAACGGCTGGCCGGCCTGGCCCCGCTGGAGCTGCCCACCGACCGCCGCCGCCCGCGCCTGCGCGACCCGCGCGGCGACCGGCTCGCCGTCGAGCTGCCCGCCGAACTCGGCAAGTCGATCGATGACCTGGCCCGCCGCAACGGCGCCACCCCGTTCATGGTGCTGCTCGCCGGCTGCTACGCGCTGCTCGGCCGGTGGAGCGGCCAGCAGGACATCGCGGTCGGCACCGCAGTCTCCGGCCGCGCCCGCTCCGAGACGGCGCCGCTGATCGGGTTCTTCGCCAACACCCTCGTGCTGCGCGGCGACCTCAGCGGGCGCCCCAGCTTCACGGAACTGCTCGCCCGGGTCCGGGAATCGGCGCTCGACGCCTACGCCCACGCCGACGTGCCGTTCGAACGCGTCGTCGAGGAGCTGGCACCCGAGCGCGACCTGTCCCGCAACCCGCTCTTCCAGGTGATGTTCGAGCTGCGCCCGCCCCAGGGCGAGGCGTTCACCCTGCCCGGGCTCCGGGTCGAGCAGCTCGCCGTCTCCTGGCCGGCCGCCAAGTTCGACCTGACGGTCTCGGTGCAGCCGCAGCCCGACGGCACCCTGCGCTGCGGCTTCGAGTACGCCACCGCGCTGTTCGACCGCGACACCGTACGAGGGATGGCCGAGCACTACGGCCGCCTGCTCGCCGCGGTGGTCGCCGAACCGGACCTGCCGCTCGACCGGGTCGAGGCGCTGGACCCCGCCGAACGGGAGGCGCTGGTGCACGGCCGGTACGACACCGCCACCGAGCCGCCCGCCCGCTGCCTGCCCGAGCTGTTCTCCGAGCAGGCCGCCCGCACCCCCGACGCGCCCGCCGTCGTCTTCGCCGAGCGCACCCTGAGTTACGCCGAACTCGATGCACGGGCCACCCGGCTGGCGCACCACCTGCGCGCCGTCGGGGTGCGCGCGGAGACCCCGGTCGCGGTCTGCCTGCGCCGGGAGGCCGACCTGGTCACCGCCCTGCTCGGCGTGCTCCGGGCCGGTGGCACCTACGTGCCGGTCGACCCCGCGCACCCGGCGCGGCGCCGCGCCCACGTGCTCGCCGACAGCGGCGCCGCCGTGCTGATCAGCCAGTCCTGGATCCGCGGGGAACCGCCCGAGGGCGCGGCCCGGCTGGTGCTGCTCGACGAGGACCCGGAACTGGTCGGGCCGGCACCGGTCGACCTGCCGCCGGCCGCCGAACTGCCGCCGCTCGACCCCGCCGGGGCCGCCTACCTGGTGTACACCTCGGGCTCGACCGGTCGTCCCAAGGGCGTGCTGATCAGCCACGAGGCCATCCGCAACCGGGTGCTGTGGACGGTGCGCGAACACGGCCTCGGCCAGGCGGACCGGGTGCTGCAAAAGACCACGGTCGGCTTCGACGCCTCCGTATGGGAGTTCCTGGCACCGCTGGTCTGCGGCGGAACGGTGGTGGTCGCCGCCGACGGCGTGCCGCGCGACCCGGCCGCCATGGTGCGGGCGGTGGCCGAGCACCGGATCACCGTGCTGCAACTCGTGCCGTCCGTGCTGCGGCTGCTGGTCCAGCAGCCCGGGCTGCGCGACTGCGGCACCCTGCGGCTGGTGTTCTGCGCCGGCGAGCCGCTGCCCGTGGAACTCTGCGACCGGCTGCTCGCCCTGCTGCCGGTCACCCTGGTCAACACCTACGGCCCCACCGAGTGCGCCATCGACGTGACCTCCTGGCGCTACGACGGCCGGGAGGCCGGCGAGATCGTCGCCATCGGGCAGCCGATCGACAACACCCGGATCCTGGTGCTCGACCCGGACGGTGGCCTGCTCCCGCTCGGCGTCCCCGGCGAGCTGTGCGTGGCCGGCACCGGCCTGGCACGCGGCTACTTTCGCCGCGGCGACCTGACCGCCGAGCGCTTCGTTCCCAACCCGTACCCGGCCGCCCCGGGCGAGCGGCTCTACCGCACCGGGGACCGGGTCCGGCGCCGCGCCGACGGCACGCTGGAGTACCTCGGCCGGCTGGACCGGCAGGTCAAGCTGCGCGGCATCCGGATCGAACCCAGCGAGATCGAGGCCGCGCTGTGCGAGCACCCCTCGGTCGCCGCGGCGGCCGTCGGCGTCTACGGTGACCAGCAACTGGTCGGCCACGTCGTCCCCGTCGAGGGCGTCGAACCCGACCCGGCCGCGTTGCGGGCCCACCTGGCGGCCCGGCTGCCGGACGCCATGGTGCCGGCCGTGCTGCGGGTCCTCGCCGCACTGCCGCTCACCGCCAGCGGCAAGGTGGACCTCGAGGCGCTGCCCGGGCTGGCCGGGCTGGCCGCGGTGGGGGAGTACCTCGCACCGCGTGACCCCGCCGAGCAGACCGTCGCCGAGGTCTTCGCCGAGCTGCTGGGCCGCGAGCCGGTCGGCGCGCTCGACGACTTCTTCGCCCTCGGGGGCCACTCGCTGCTCGCCACCCGGCTGGTCTTCCGGCTGCGGGCGGCCTTCGGCGTCGAGATCCCGGTCGCCGAGGTCTTCTCCCGCCGCACCGTCGCCGCCCTGGCCGAACTGGCCACCGCCCCGGGCGCCCGGCCCGCCGACCCGGCCGGAGCGGTGCTGCCGGTGCCGCGCGGCGGTGCGCTGCCGCTCTCCTCCGCCCAGCGCCGGATGTGGTTCCTCGACCAGCTGGAGCCCGGCAGCTCCGAGTACCTGGTGCCGCTGGTGCTGCGCCTGCGCGGCCCGCTGCACACCGCCGCACTGGCCGGCGCGCTGGACCACCTGGCGGTCCGTCACGAGGCGCTGCGCACCCGCTACCTGGCGCCGGGCGGCGAGCCGGTACAGGTGATCGACCCGGTGGCCGCCCTCGGTGCCGCGCCGGTGGACCTCTCCGGCCTGCCGGCGGAGAAGGCCGCCGCTCGGGCCGGGGAGCTGGTGCGGGCCGAGACCGCCCGGCCGTTCCGCCTCGACCGGGAACCGCCGCTGCGCGCCCTGCTGGTCAAGGTCGGCGAGCAGGAGCACCTACTCGTACTGACGGCCCATCACATAGCGGTCGACGGCTGGTCCGTGGACCTGCTGACCCGCGACCTAGGGCTGCTCTACCGGGCCCGGCTCACCGGCGGCAGCCCACCGCCCGCGCCACCTGTGCAGTACGCAGACTTCGCGGCCTGGCAGGACCGCTGGTCGCGGAGCGAGCTGCCGGAGGCCCAACTCGCGCACTGGCGGGAGCGGCTGGGCGGACTCACCCCGCTGGAGCTGCCCACCGACCGGCCCCGCCCGGCCGTCCGCGACCCGCGCGGCGACCTGCTCGCCCTCGCCGTCCCCGACGAGCTCGCCGAGGCCGTGGCGGACCTGGCGCGCAGCCAGGCGGTCACCCCGTTCGTGGTGCTGCTCGCCGCCTTCGACGTGCTGCTCGCCCGCTACACCCGGCAGGCGGACGTCTGCGTCGGCACCCCGACCGCCGGCCGGACCCGGCCCGAAGTGGAGGAAGTGGTCGGCTCGTTCGTCAACACCGTGGTGCTGCGCGCCGACCTCGGCGGCGACCCGAGCTTCGCGGCGCTGCTGCGCCGGGTCCACCAGGACGTGATCGCCGCCTACAGCCACCAGGACCTGCCCTTCGACCGCCTGGTCGACGAACTCCAGCCGGACCGGGACCTGTCGCGGAACCCGCTGTTCCAGGTGATGTTCGAGCTACAGCACGTCCAGAGCACCCCGCTGCGGCTGGACGGCCTGACCGTCGAGCGGGTCCCCTCGCCCTGGCGGACCGCGAAGTTCGACCTCACCCTCTCGCTCGGCCGCCGCGCCGACGGCGGTCTGCAAGGGCTGTTCGAGTACGCCACGGCGCTCTTCGACCGCACCACGGTCGAGCGGATGGCCGGGCACTACCTGACCCTGTTGCGCGCGGCCACCGCGCGACCCGAGACCCCGCTCAGCCGGCTGGCGATCCTCACCGGGGACGAGCGGGAGCAGCTGGTGCACGGCTGGAACCCGGCCGGCGCCGAGCTGCCGGCGGCCTGCGTGCCGGCCCTGTTCGAGCGGCGCGCCGCCGAGATCCCCGACGCGGTCGCCGTCTCCTTCGGAGCGGCCTCGCTCGGCTACGCCGAGCTCAACGCCCGGGCCAACCAGCTGGCCCACCACCTGCGCGAGCTGGGTGTCGGGGCGGAACGCCCGGTCGCCGTCTGCATGGAGCGCGGGGTCGAGGTCGTGGTGGCGCTGCTCGCGGTGCTGAAAGCGGGCGGGGTCTACGTGCCGATCGATCCCGAACACCCGGCGGAGCGGCTGGCATTCATGCTGGGCGAGCTGGACGCCGGGGCCGTGCTGAGCACCGCCCGGTTCGCCGAGCGGCTCTCCGCCGTCGCCCGCGGCCCGCTGGTGCTGGTCGACGCGGAGGCGGGGCGGATCGCCGAGCGCCCGGA
Source organism: Streptomyces sp. NPDC028722 (assembly GCF_040637655.1). Lineage (NCBI taxonomy): Bacteria > Bacillati > Actinomycetota > Actinomycetes > Kitasatosporales > Streptomycetaceae > Streptomyces > Streptomyces sp. NPDC028722. The sequence goes on along the minus strand of NZ_JBEZWU010000012.1, from coordinate 79,498 downwards.
CCACAACCCCCCGCCGCAGGCCGCGCCGGACCAACTGGCGTACATGATCTACACCTCGGGGTCCACCGGGCAGCCCAAGGGCGTGCTGATCCAGCACGGCTCCTACGCCCACCACTGCCGGGTGATCGCCGACGCCTACGGCATCGAGCCGGACGACCGGGTGGTGCTGCTCTCGGCGCTCACCTTCGACGTGGCGATGGACCAGATCGCCGCCACCCTGCTGGCCGGCGCGACCGTCGTCGTGGCCGACCCGCTGTTCTGGAGCCCGGCCGAACTCCCCGGACGGGTCGCCGAACACGGCATCACCGTCATGGAGATCACCCCCGCCTACTACCGGGAGGTGATGCAGCAAGTGCGGCCCGGCGACGAACGGCTGAGCGGCCTGAAGCTGATGAACGTCGGCAGCGACGTGGTCACCGTGGACGACGCCCTGGCCTGGGCCACCACCGGCCTGCCCGGCCGGTTCCTGTGCAATTACGGCCCCACCGAGGCGACCGTCACCTGCGTCCTGCACCCCGTGCCGGCGGCCCCGCCCGGCCGTGGTGAGGCCGCGCTGCCGATCGGCCGCCCCGTCCCGGGCACCCGGGCCTACGTGCTGGACGGTGCCGGCGACCCCGCACCGGTCGGGGTGCCCGGCGAACTCCATCTCGCCGGGGTCCGGTTGGCCCGCGGCTACCACCGCCGTCCCGGGCTCACCGCGGAGAAGTTCGTCCCCGACCCCTTCGGCGACGTGCCGGGCGGCCGGCTCTACCGGACCGGCGATCTGGTGCGCTACCTCGCCGACGGCACCATCGAGTTCCTCGGCCGGATCGACCAGCAGGTCAAGCTGCGCGGATTCCGGATCGAACTGGGGGAGATCGAGGCGGTGCTGGCGCAGCACCCCGGGCTGCGCCAGGTCGCCGTCGTCGTCCGCGACGTCCGGCCGGGCGACCGCCGGCTGGTCGCCTACCTGGTACCGCGCGGCGACGGCTGCCCGGACGTCGCCGAGCTGCGCGAGTGGGCCGGCGAGCGACTGCCCTCCTACATGGTGCCCTCGCTCTGGACGACCCTGTCCGAGCTGCCGCTGACCCCCAGCAAGAAGGTGGACCGCAAGGCCCTCCCGGAGCCCGCCACCACCGGCGAGCTGCTGGAACGCCCCTACCAGGCGCCGCGCAACCCGACCGAGGAGATCGTGGCCGAGGTGTGGGCGGAGATCCTCGGCATCGAGCGGATCGGCGTCGACGAGGACGTCTTCGTCCTCGGCGCCCACTCGCTGCTCGCCACCCGGGTGCTCGCCCGGCTGGCCGCCGTGTTCGACGTGGACCTGCCGCTGCGCCGCCTCTTCGAGGCCACCACGGTGGCCGCCCTGAGCCAGGTGCTGCTGGAAGCGCTGGAGGCGCAGATCGCCGAGCTGACGGACGAGGAGGTCGCCGCGCTGCTGGCGGAGGAGGGCGAAGCCCGCTGAACCCCGGGCCCGGCACGTCCGCCCGTCACCCCCTCGGGGGCGGCGGGCGGACGTTCCCGCGTTCCCGTGCTCACGCACGGTCGGGCGGCGTCCTGGGTGGCGGGGCCGGCGCCACGAGGCTGCGGGCGGGCAACGGCGAAGCGCGGCGCACGGTGGGGAGCCGTGCGCCGCGCGGGGGCGGCTCTCGCGGGTCGGCCGTCAGGCGGCCGGCGTCGGCTCCGGCTCGTCGGCGGTCGCCGTGGCACCGGCCAGCGTGGGGGCGGAGCGCACCGAGGGGCTGAGCGCGGCAGTCGCGGCCAGCAGGACCATCCAGGCGGCGAGCACCCGGACGGTGGCGTCCGCGCCCAGCCCGGCCAGCAACTGGCCGCCGACCAGGGAGCCGAGCGGGACGGCGCCGAACGCGACCAGGCCGACCGCGCCGAGCACCCGGCCCCGGATGGCGTCGGGCGTGACGGCCAGCTGGTAGGCCGAGATGACCACGTTCCACACCGGGCCGACGAAACACATCAACGCGTACACCACGCCGATCAGGTACGGGTCGCGGACCACCAGGAGCACCGGAGTGAGCAGGGCCCACGCCCAGTTGGCGCCGATCACCACGGTCCGCATCGACAGCCGGCGCTCCACCGCGGGCGCGAGCAGCGAGCCGAGCACCCCGCCCATCGCCGCCACCCCGAACATCACGCCGATCGCGGCGGACGAGCCGTGCCGTCCGCGGGCCATCACGATGACCGTCAGGAAGAGCGCCTGGAACAGCAGGTTGCTCCCGGCGATCAGGAAGGTGGTCGTACGCAGGAAGGGCTGGCGCCACAACCAGCGCACTCCTTCGGTGAGTTCGCGGTGCAGCGAGGCGGTGCGGGGGCGCCGCTCGGCCTGGAACTCGCGGCGGATCAGCAGCAGGCCGACCAGCGACCACAGGTAGCTGGCGGCATCGAAGAGGAACGGCACCGCCCGGCCCAGGCCGAAGAGCACACCGCCCAGCGGCTGGCCGAGCATCGCGGCGCCGCGCGCCCGCGCCTCGTTGCGGGAGAGCGCGGCGGCGAGCTGGGAGGGGTGCACCACGTTGGGAACGGCCGCCGAGGCGGCGATCCGGAAGCACACCGTCAGCGTGCCCTCGGCGAACCCGACCGCGAGCACGTGCGGCAGCGACAGCCGGTGCAGCAGCAGGGCGGCCGCCACGCTGCCGATGGCCAGACCGCGCAGCACGTCGCAGATGATCATCGTCCGCCGCCGGTTCCAGCGGTCGACCAGCGCTCCGGCCGGCAACTGGAACAGCAGTTGCGGCAGCAGGGTGATGAAGCCGGTGAGCCCGGCGTCGGCCGGGGAGCCGGTCAGCGCGAGGATCAGCAGCGGGTAGGCCACGCTCGAGGCGTTGGAGCCCAGCCCGGAGACCGCCGCGGCCTGCCACAGCAGGACGAAGTCTCGGTTGCGCAGCAACGGCTTGACGGTCCGGGGGACTTCCTCGCGCACGGTGTGGGTCATGGCTCGATGCTGGGAGGCCGCCCGTCCCCGGCCCAGAGAAGGACCGGCAGTCACGCACGCAGTCCGCGGCCGGAAGTTCGCCGCGCTGACCCTGCCCCCCGCCCGTCCGCCGTCGGCAGGCTGCTGCCTGGCCGGTGGACCGTCGCCGGACCGGACCCCGTCGCACGCACAGGAAGGCGAAGGATGAGCACGAGCCCGAGCTCCCGCACGGAGCTGCTGCAGCGGCGCCTGCGCGGCCTGACGAAGAAGCGGCAGGACGGGATCGCCCCCGTTCCCCGGGACGGCGCTCTCCGGCTGTCGTTCGCGCAGCACCGTATGTGGGTGCTCGACCAGCTCCAGCCGGGCGGCACCGAGTACCTGATGCCGCTGCTGCTGCGCCTGCCCGGCCCGGTCGACCCGGTGGCGCTGCGGCGGGCCCTGGACGCGCTGGTGGCCCGGCACGAGGTGCTGCGCACCCGCTACCCGGCGGTGGACGACGAGCCGGTGCTGGTCATCGACGAGCCGGGCCCGATCGCCCTGACCACCGTGGACCTGCGCGGCGCGGACGGCCAGGACGGCGGGCCCGGCGCGGACAGCGGGCCCGGCACGGCCCTCGCACAGGCCGAGCGGCGGCTCGCCGAGCTGGTGGCCGAGGACGGCCGGCGCCCCTTCGACCTGGCCGCCGAGCACCCGGTCCGGGCGCTGCTCGCCAGGGTCGGCGAGGACGCCCACGCGCTGCTGCTGACCCTCCACCACATCGCCTCCGACGGATGGTCCGAAGGCGTGCTGCTCGGCGAACTCGACCGGCTCTACGAGGCGTTCGCCGCCGGGCGGCCCGCACCACTGGAACCGGCCGGCCTCCAGTACGCGGACTTCGCCGCCTGGCAGCGCGAGCAACTCTCCGGGGACCGCCTGGCGGCCCAGCTCGCCTACTGGCGCACCACCCTGGCCGACCTCACCCCGCTGGCGCTGCCCACCGACCGGCCGCGCGGCCCGGTCCGGGACGCCGCGGGCGCCACCGCGGCCTTCACCATCCCGGCCGAACTGGTGCAGCCGCTGACCGAGTTGGGGCGGAGCCGGGGCGCGACCCCGTTCATGGTGTTCCTGGCCGCCTTCCAGCTGCTGCTCGGCCGCAGCTGCGGGCAGCGCGACGTGGTGGTCGGCACCCCGGTGGCGGGCCGGGACCGGGCCGAGACCCAGGCCATGGTCGGCCTGTTCGCCAACACGGTGGCGCTGCGCACCGACCTGTCCGGCGCCCCGTCCTTCCTCGAACTCCTGGACCGAGTCCGGGAGACCGCGCTCGGCGCGTTCACCCACCAGGAGACCCCGTTCGAGCGGCTGGTGGACGAGCTGGCGCCCGAGCGCGACCCCTCCCGCAACCCGATCTTCCAGGTGGTCTTCCAGCTGGCCGCCCACACCCCGGCCGAGCCGGGCGCGCTGCGCGCCGGGCAGCAGCCGGTGGACTGGCGCACCGCCAAGTTCGACCTCGGCCTGGCCCTCGGCAGCACCGCCGAGGGCGCCCTCACCGGCCAACTGGAGTACGCGACCGCACTGTTCGACGAGGCGACGATCCACCGGACGATCGCGCACTACCTGCGGCTGTTGGCCGACATCGTCGCCGAGCCGGGCAAACCGGTCGACCGGCTCGAACTGCTGCCGGACGCCGAACGCGCACTCCTCGCCTCCTGGAGCGGATCCGGCCGAAGCTGTGCTGCCGAGCGGACCCTGCCCGAGGTCTTCGAGCGCTGGGCCGGTCGCACCCCCGACGCGCCCGCCGTCAGCTGCGAGGACGTCTCGCTCGGCTACGGCGAGCTGAACGCCCGGGCCAACCGCCTGGCCCACCGGCTGCGCGCGCACGGCGCCGGCCCCGAGAAACTGGTCGGAGTGCGGTTCGAGCGCGGGCTCGACCTGGTGGTGGCGCTGCTCGGCGTGCTCAAGTCCGGGGCCGGCTACCTCCCGCTCGACCCCGGCCAGCCGGCCGACCGGCTCCGCTACATCATGGCCGACGCCGGGGTGACGGCCCTGGTCGCCGACCGGCGCACGGGCGAGGAGGCCGTCACCACCCTGCTGCTCGGCGAGGACGACCAGCAGTGGCCCGACACCGACCCGGTCCCGCTCGCGAGTTCCGGCAACACCGCGTACGTCATCTACACCTCCGGCTCCACCGGAGCGCCCAAGGGCGTCCAGGTCACCCACGCGAACGTGCTGCGCCTGCTGGGCTCCTGCCAGCAGGACTTCGGCTTCGGCCCCGAGGACGTGTGGACGCTCTTCCACTCCTACGCCTTCGACTTCTCGGTCTGGGAACTCTGGGGCGCGCTGCTGAACGGCGGCCGGGTCGTGGTGGTGCCGTTCGCCGTCTCGCGCTCGCCGCAGGACTTCCTCGACCTGCTGGTCACCGAGCGGGTCACCGTGCTCAACCAGACCCCCTCCGCGTTCCGCGGTCTCCAGGAGGCGGTGGCACTGGCCGACCTGCGGCCCGGGGCCCTTGCGCTGCGGACCGTGGTCTTCGGCGGCGAGGCGCTGGACGTCACCGAACTGGCGCCCTGGTTCGAGCGGTTCGGCGACCAGCGGCCGTCACTGGTCAACATGTACGGCATCACGGAGACCACCGTGCACGTCACCTACCGCCCGGTCGGGGCCGGCGAGGAGGATGGCGCCCGGCGCAGCCCGATCGGCCGCCCGCTCGGCGACCTGCGGCTGTACCTGCTGGACCCCGACCTCAACCAGGTGCCGATCGGCGCCCCGGGCCAGCTCCACGTCTCCGGGCCCGGCCTGGCGCGCGGATACCTGGGCCGTCCGGGCCTGACCGCCGAGCGGTTCCTGCCCGACCCGTTCGCCACCGTGCCGGGGGCCAGGATGTACCGCACCGGCGACCTGGCGCGCTACGGCGTCGACGGCGAACTGGAGTTCCTCGGCCGGGCCGACGAGCAGGTGAAGATCCGCGGCCACCGGATCGAGCCCGGCGAGATCGAGGCGGCTCTCGGCAGCCGGCCCGAGGTGGAGAGCAGCCTGGTGATCGCGCACCGCCGCCCGGGGGAGCGGGAGGCCCGGCTGGTCGCGTACGTCGCCCCGAGGGCCGGCCACTCGGTCGAGGTGGCGGAGCTGCGGGCCCGGCTCGGCCGGACACTGCCCGGCTACATGGTGCCCGCCGTCTTCGTCCCGCTGGACGCCTTCCCGATGACGGCCAACGGCAAGATCGACCGCCGGGCGCTGCCCGACCCCGACGCGCACGGCGCCCGCGGAGCGGGCGAGTACGTCAACCCCCGGACCAGGACCGAGCAGATCGTCGCCGAGACCTGGGCCGAGGTGCTCGGCCTGCCGAAGGTCGGTGCCCTCGACAACTTCTTCGAGCTGGGCGGCGACTCGATCCGTGCGATCAAGGTGGTCGGCGCGCTGCGCCGGCGCGGGATCGACCTGACGGTGCAGAACCTGCTGGTGCACCAGAGCGTCGAGGACCTGGCGGGGTTCGCCGAGACGGCCGCGCCCGGCGGGCCGGCAAGCGTCGAGGAGGAGCGGGTGGCGCCGTTCGCGCTGCTGTCACCCGCCGACCGCGCGGCCCTGCCACCCGGCCTGGTGGACGCCTACCCGCTCGCGATGGTGCAGGCCGCGATGGTCTACCAGATGCTCGCCGACCGGGACGAGAGCCCCTACCACAACATCACGCTCTTCCCGTTCATCGACGACGCGCCGTTCTCGCTGCCGGCGCTGCGCGAGGCGGCCGCGCAGCTCACCAGGCGGCACGAGATCCTGCGCACCGGCTTCGACCTCACCGGTTTCTCCGAGCCGATGCAGCTCGTGCACGCCGAGGCCGTCGCCCAGGTCGGCTACGACGACCTGCGCGGGCTCGACGAGGAGCAGGTGCGGGCGGAGCTGGAGCGGTTCACCGCCGAGACCCGCCGCACGCCCTTCGACATCGGCGAGGCGCCGATGCTGCGCTTCCACGTCCACCAGACCGCCGAGGACCGCTGGACCTTCTCCTTCATCGAGTGCCACGCGATCCTCGACGGCTGGAGCCACCACTCCCTGATCGACGAGGTGATGAGCGACTACCGGGCGATCCGCGCCGGACTGGCCCCGGCCGGCCCGGCCGGGCACACCGTCCGGTTCGCCGACCACGTCGCGCTGGAACGGCGCTCGCTCGCCTGTGCCGAGGACCGGGAGTTCTGGCGGGCGCGCGTCGCCGCCTTCGAACGGGTCGCCCTGCCGCCCGCCTGGGCCGCCGACCCGCAGGACGAGGAGCGGGCGTTCCAGGTCACCGTGCCGTTCAGGGACCTGGAGCCGGGCCTGCGCCGACTGGCCGCCACCGCCGGGGTGCCGCTCAAGAGCGTACTGTTCGCCGCCCACCTGAAGGCGGTGGCCACGATCAGCGGCAGCCACCGCTTCCACAGCGGCCTGGTCTGCAACGGCCGCCTGGAGACCGACGGCGGCGAGCTGGTCCGCGGCATGCACCTCAACACCCTGCCCCTCGGCGTCGAGCTGACCGGCGCCACCTGGAGCGAACTGGCCGGGCAGGTGTTCACCGCCGAGGTGGAGGCCTGGCCGCACCGCCGGTTCCCGCTGCCGGAGATGCAGCGCGCCTGGGGCGAGGGCACTCCGCTCGTCGACGTCGCCTTCACCTACCTCGACTTCCACGTCCTGGACAGCCGGCAGATCGACTCAGGCAAGGTGGTCGACGTCAGCCCCAACGAGTTCGCGCTGGACGTGTGGACCTTCCCCGGGGTGGTCTTCATCTCCGGCCGGCCCGAGCGGATCAGCCGCGCCAACGGGCGCCGGCTGGCCGCGCTGTACCGGCGGATCCTGGAGGCGATGGCCGCCGACCCCCTGGGCGACGCCCGGGGCAGCGTCCTGGCCCCCGAGGAGCACGCCCGGCTGGCAAAGTTCGCGACCGGCCCCGCCACCACCTACCCGGACGCCTGCCTGCACCAGCTGTTCGAGGCGCAGGCCGAACGCACCCCACGGGCCACGGCACTGCGCTGCGCCGACGGCAGCACCCTCGACTACGCCGCACTCAACGCCCGCGCCAACCGGTTGGCCAGACGCCTGGGCGAGCTCGGGGTCGGCCAGGAGTCCCGGGTCGGCGTGCTGCTGCGCCGCGGCCCGGAGCTGGTGGTCGCGCTGCTGGCGGTCCTCAAGGCGGGCGCCGGCTACCTGCCGCTCGACCCGGGCCACCCGGCGGCCCGGCTGACCGGACTGCTCGCCGAGACCGGTGCCCGGGTGGTGGTCACCCAGACCGCCCTGGCCGGCCTGCTCGCCGCGAGCGCCGCCGAGCCGCTGCTGGTCGACCGGGACCCGGGCATCGCCGGCCAGGACCCGGGCAACCCCGGCCTCCCGGTGACGCCCGGTTCGCTGGCGTACGTGATCTACACCTCCGGCTCGACCGGAACGCCGAAGGGCGTGATGATCGAGCACCGCAACCTGGTCAACTACGTCTGCTGGTGCCTGGACGGCTACCGGCCGCTGGGCGGCACCGGCGCTCCGCTGTACTCCTCGGTGGCCTTCGACCTCCCGGTCACCTCGCTCTACCCCGCGCTGCTCTCCGGCCAGCCGGTCACCCTCACCGAGGACGACGGCACGCCCGGGATCGACGCCCTGGTCGCGGAGCTGGAGCGCGGCGGGTTCGGACTGCTGAAGCTGACGCCCTCCCACCTGGCACTGCTGAACCAGTCGCTGTCGCCACAGGCGCTGCGCCGTGCGGCCGGGCGTCTGATCGCCGGCGGCGAGGAGCTCACCCGGGAGATGGTCTCGCGCTGGGCCGAGCACGCGCCGGACACCGTGGTGGACAACGAGTACGGCCCGACCGAGACCACCGTCGGCTGCTCCCACCTCGAAGGCACCCCGGGCGAGCTGCCGGCCGGCGTGCTGCCGATCGGCCGTCCGTTCGCCAACACCACGATGCGGGTGCTGGACCGCGACCTCCAGCTGGTGCCGGTCGGGGTGGTCGGCGAACTGTACATCGGTGGGGCGCAGTTGGCCCGCGGGTACGTCGAACGCCCGGGACTGACCGCCGAACGCTTCGTGCCGGACCCGTACGCGGCGCGCCCCGGCGAGCGGCTCTACCGGTCCGGCGACCTGGCCCGCTACCGGGAGGACGGCGTGCTGGAGTTCGCCGGCCGGGTGGACCACCAGGTGAAGATCCGCGGCTACCGGATCGAGCCCGGCGAGGTGGAGGCCGCGCTGCGCCGCGAGGCCGAGCTGCGCGAGGTCGCGGTCCACATGGTCAGCACGCCGGGCGGGGAGAAGGAACTGGCCGCCTACCTGGTGCCGGCCGGCGGCGGCACGCTCGATCCGGTGACGCTGCGCGACCGGCTGGCCCAGGTGCTGCCGGCCCACCTGGTGCCGTCCAGGTACCTGGTGCTCGACGAGCTGCCGATGACCGCGAGCGGCAAGATCGATCTGGCCAGGCTGCCGAAGGACACCCGGCCGGCCTCCGCCCGCCCCTACCGCGCCCCGCGCACGGCCGTGGAGAACATCCTGGCCCGGGCCTGGGCCGCGGCACTCAAGCGCGAGCAGGTGGGGATCGACGACAGCTTCACCGAGCTGGGCGGCCATTCGCTGACGGTGATGCAGGTGATCACCAAGCTCCGGGCCGAGTACGGCTACAAGCTCACCTTCCAGGACTTCTACCGGCACCGGACGGTGGCCGAGCTGGCCGCCGTGGTGACCGACGCCAAAGCCGCGGAGGCCGCAGAGGGCGCGGGCGGCCCGGACGGCCCGAGCGGAGCGCAGGCCAGGGCGGCGGACTCGATCGTCTGGCTGCGCCGCACCGGCAGCCGGCCGCCGCTGTTCTGCGTGCACCCCGGCAGCGCCCACTGGTTCGCCGAGCTGGCCGACCACCTGGACCCGGACCAGCCGGTGGCCGCCTTCGAGTGGCCTGGCCTGAGCCGTCCGTGCCCGGCGCCGGAGAGCGTCGAGCAGGTCGCCGAGCTGAACCTGGCCGAACTGCGGAGGATCGCCCCCAGCGGTCCGTACCACCTGCTCGGCTGGTGCGGCGGCAGCCAGATCACCACCGAGATGGTGCGCCGCCTGCACGCGGCGGGCGAGGAGGTCACCTTCCTGCTGCTCGACCCCGCACTGGACACCTACGAGCGGGAGAACATGCACGAGTTCGTCCGGCGGTTCGAGCGGGCCGAGGCGGCGTTCGCCGAACTCGCCGACGCCGCGCGGTCCGGAGCCGGCCAGGAGCGGGTGGCCGAGCTGCGGCAGCGGGCCGGTGACCTGCTCAACGGGATCCTGGACGACGGCGAGGTGGCCCCGCCCGAACCGGGCGACGACTTCTGGCCGGGGCGGATCCGGGTCTGGCGGGAGCTGCTGCAAACCCGGCTGGCCTACCGCCACACGCCGTACCCGGGCCGACTGCACCTGCTCGCGGGTGACGACGTCGCGGCGGGTGAGCACGAGGTCGCGGAAGGGGTCAGCTTCGAGGACTTCACCGCGCGCTGGCGGGAGCTGGCCTCCGGCGGGCTGACGGTCCACCGGGTGGGCGGCAACCACCTGGGCGTCCTCAAGCCGCCCCATGTCGCCCAGGTCGCGGAGGTGTTGACCGGCCTGCTGGCCGGCGAGCAGCAGTAAGCACCCGGCCGGGGCGGGTGGCCGGGCCCGCCCGCCCCGGTGCCGGACGAACCGGCCGGCGCGTGCACGACCCACCCGCCGGGTCCGCCTCCGAGCCCGGCCGGGACCACGTACCACCGACGAAGGAAGTGAACCGATGCCCCCCGTTCTCACAGCGGACTCGCACGACAGCGTGGTGACCCTGGACCCCAGCGCGTCCATGGCCGTCGAGAGCCTGGCCGCCGACCTCCTGTCCTTCGCGGACGGACGGATCGACGATCCCGCCTGGATCCGCCAAGCCGGCCGGCGCCGCCACGAGCTGCCCGCCCCCCTGCGCAGATCCCTGGCCGACTTCGGCCGCGACCCAGGACCGGCCGGCGCGCTGCTGATCCGCGGCCTGCCGGTCGACGAGGAGCTGATCGGGCCGACCCCCCTGGTCAGCGGCTCCGTCCAGCGCGAGGCCACCATCCCCGCGGCCGTCCTGATGCTCCTCACCCACGCGCTCGGCGAGCCGATCTCCTTCCGGCCCGAGAAGTCCGGCGCGATGGTCCATGACGTGGTTCCGGTGCGGGGCAGCGAGGAGTTCCAGGGCAACGAGGGCTCGGCCCTGCTGACCTTCCACAACGAGAACGCCTTCCACCCGCACCGCCCCGACTTCGTCCTGCTGCTGTGCGTGCGGGCGGACCACGACCGGGTGGCCGGGCTGCGCACCGCCTCCATCCGGCAGGTCCACCACCTGCTCGGCGACACCCACCGTGAGGCGCTCTTCCAGCCCGAGTTCAGCACCGCGCCGCCGCCCTCCTTCGCACTGCCCGCGGCGCACTCCCGGCCGCACCCGGTGCTCAGCGGCGCTCGCGAGGACCCGGACCTGCTGGTCGACTTCGCCGCCACCGAGCCGCTCACCGAGCGGGCGGCGCAGGCCATGCTGGAACTCCAGCGGCTCTTCGCGGCGCACGCGCTCACCCACCACCTGCTGCCCGGTGACCTGGCGATCGTCGACAACCGGGTGACCGCGCACGGCCGCACCGGGTTCGTGCCGCGCTACGACGGACGCGACCGCTGGCTGCACCGCACCTTCGCGACCCAGGACCTGCGCCGCTCGCGCGTCCACCGGGCCGGCGACGGCCACGTCCTGACCGGCTGACACCGAGCCGGCGGCGGGGAGGGCCCGAGGGAGCAGCCGATCGTACGAGCGTCACCGTCTCGTTCGCCGGTGTCCTGATCGCGGTCGCGGCCGGCGGCGAGTCGCCCGCCGCGACCGCGCGCGTCCTGTGGCCGGCCGCAGGACGCGGCGTCGCGCTCGGCACCGTGGCGTCCCGGGAGGGCCCGGACGCGGTGGCGATCACCGTCCCGCGGCTGCACGGGCCGGCCCCCCGCCGTGGCGGCAGCGGCGCCGGCCCTGGCCGGCGCCGACCGGGTCCGCCTGGACGACCGGGTGGCCGAAGCGGCGGTGCTCGGCACCGGCCTGCGACCGGCCCCCGCGATGACGGCGGCCTTCTGCGCGGCGCAGGCCCGCGCGGGGGCGTGCCTGGCGGCCACCTCGTTCGACTCCCGCCGGCTCGGCGCGTTCTGCCCCCAGGCAGAACTGGGCTCGGCTGTCCGCGCGTTGTGTGAGATCTTCGCGACCGGCGTGCTCGGTACCGGTGCACCGGCCGAGCCGCGGCGGCTGCCGACCCTCGGCTGACCGGCCCCTGACGGACCCTCGCCGTCCAATCCCTGACGGGTCGTCAGCGTTTGGCGCCGGTGTCCGTCGGTGTTCGCTCCCGGCGTGGCATGGTGACGGGCCGCCCCCGGTCGGTCTTCGGGGGCGGCCCGTCCGGCCGGCCGGCGTCAGTCGCCGAGGGCGACGAAGCGCAGTTCGCTGGTGTAGCGGTTGCCCTGGTCGTCGGTGAGCCAGGTCTGCTCCGGGCTGGGCAGCATCTCGGTGACCGTCAGCCGGCCCTCCGGGTCCTGCCGGGCCAGCCGGCGGACCGCCTTGGCGAACAGGTTGACGTACGCCGGACTCTCGAAGTCCACGAAGAACGGCCGGGGTTCGGTCGGCGTGGTGACGAAGACGAACCTGGGCAGCCCGCTCGCGGCGTGCCAGCGGCGGACCCGCACGAAGCGGCGTGCCTCGTTCTTGTCCTGGGCGCAGTCCAGCGCGGCGCCCGCGTACCGCCAGGTCTCCCGGGCCAGCACCAGCCGGTCCACGGTGATCCGGGGCGTGTGGTCGGCCTCCGGCAGCAGCCGGCAGAGGTCGATCACCAGCGTGGTCAGCACGTGCGCGAAGACGTCCAGCACGCCGAAGACCGCGCCGTCGGGCAGCCGGACCACCAGGCGGCCGTCCTGCCGCTCCACCACCGCCTCGGCGCTCGCCACGGTGCGCTCCCGGTGCGGGTCGGCGCCGTGGTCGAGCAGGGCGATCTGGTAGTCCTCGGGGCGGACCAGTGCGTGCCGGACCCGGGTGGAGAGCCGGGCCCGGTGCTCCTTGGGCAGCAGCGGCATCAGCCGCGGCCGCGGATGGTCCAGGCCGGTCTGCGCGAACAGCTCGGCCGGGGCCGGGTGCTGGTGGACGAAGAGCGAGGCACCGAGGGTGTTGATGGCCACGTGCAGCTCGCCGAGCACCAGCTCGAACTCGCCCCGTTCGACGGCCCGCCGCCCGTCGGCGGCGAGCATCACGTCCGGGCTGAGGTAGCGGGCCGCGGTCCAGCCGGCCGATCGCTCGTCGAAGGCGGCCCGCACCGCCCCGGCGATGTCCGCCGCGGCGACCGCGACGTTGCCCTCGTGCTCCGGCAGGCGCAGGATCGCGGACCAGCGGTGCCAGAACTCGCGCTGTAGGGCCGCCGCCTCGCCCGCCGCGTCACCGTGCAGGATCGGCATGCAGGCGAACCAGAACGACGCCAGGTCCACCGGTCCGCCGGCGGCCGTGCTCAGCCGCTCGTGGACCTGTTCGGCCAGCGCCAGCACCCGGGAGGCCAGCCGGGAGGTGAGCCAGCCGGCGCTGGTCATCAGCAGGTCAAGCGGCTCCAGCGCCCGCAGCACCTCGGCGCCGACCGTCGCGGTCGCGGCCCTGACGCTGTCCGAGTAGACGAGGGTGCGGCAGGGCGCGGTGGTGCTGCCCTTCTCGCGGGCCGCCGCCGTGTCGGTCAGCTCCCGGAAGTCGGATTCCAGGGCGGCCAGCGCCGCGGTCAGCTCCGGCGCGGTGGCCGCCGCGGCGACCCCGGCCCGGCCGCGTTCGAGCACCTCCAGCATGCCGAGGCCGCGCCGGCGCGCCGGCTCGTCGCCGACCCGCTCCAGCCAGTCCCGCAGGTGGCGCTCGGGGTGGGTGCCGGCCGGCACCTCCAGCTTGCGGACGATCCAGCGCCGCCGGACCAGCCGATCGAGCAGGTCCTCGACCTGCTGCGGCGCGGCCCGGTCGGCCAGCTCGCGCCGGATCTCCCGGGCCGGGCGCCGGCCGTCGCACAGCCGCAGGGCCGCCAGCTCCAGCTCGGTGGCCGGCTGCGCGGGCCGGCCGGGCAGCAGGACCGCCGCCGCGCCGGTCCGCAGGTACGGCATGCGGCGCGGGGCGACCCACTCGCGCAGCCGCGGGTCGGCGTCCAGGACCTTGGCCAGCTCGTCGATCGACCAGCTGGAGAAGTACACCCCGGTCCTGGTCACCAGGCCCTCGCCCGGCTCGACCGTCACGCCGGGCCGGTCCGGGTCGAGGGTGCCCCAGCCGACCGGGCCGAAGAAGCCGATGGTGTCGTTCTTGACGCAGAACCGCTGCCAGTAGTGCGCCACCAGCTCCTCGCGCTGCCGGTGGCTGCTGGTCCGCCCGGCCGCGCTCGGCTCCCAGCGCACGAACGGCTCCACGGCGCGGCCGACCACCGCGCGGTTCTGCCAGGCCACCGCGGCCTGGAAGTCCGGCCGGGCGGCGATCCGTTGCAGCTCCCTGGCGCCGTCCACCGCGGCCTCGGCGAAGGCCGCCTCGAAGGCCTTCCAAGCGGGCCCGGTCAGCGCGGCCCGCGGTCCCAGGGCGTCCGCCGCCCGGGCCAGTTCGGGCGCGGCCAGCCGCAGCACCCCGTCGGCCGGGAAACCCGGCCCGCGCAGGGCGAACTGCCGCCACAGCTGCCACTTGTCCCCCAGCGGGACGGTTGTCCCGGCCATGGTGCCTCCTTCTAGCTCAGGCCGGCGTCGGCGATGACGACCATGGCGAGGTCCTCGGGCGACGGGTAGGTGAAGACCAGGGCGACCGGCACGTCCGCACCGACGGCCTGCTGCAGCCGGGCGGTGATCTGGAAGGCGCTGAGCGAGTCGCCGCCCGCCTCGAAGAAGTCGCTGAAGGTGTTCAGCGTGTCGTCGCCCAGCGTCTCCCGGTAGAAGGAGGCGATCAGCTCGGGCAGTTCTGCCGGTGCCACCTGCGGGCTGTGCGTGCTGGTCATCCGGTACCTCCGAGTGAGTAGCTGCTTGCTGTACGGGTGCGTGGTGAGTTGGCGCGACATCGGGAAACGGTGCGGTAGCGCCGGCCCGGTGCCGGCGGTGTCGCGGGGGTCAGACCGGATCGCCCGGGGGAGGGCCCAGCAGCCTGGCGGACAGTGCGGCGGGCGTGTTGCCCCCCGACACCACGACGGCGACGCGCTCGCCGCGCAGCCGGCGGCCCGCCGGACAGAGCGCCCCGGCCAGTGCGACGCTGCCGCTGGGCTCGGCGGGGACGCCCGCCCGGTGCAGCAGCCGCATGGCCCTCAGGATCGCCTCGTCGGCGACCTCGACCAGCGCGTCCACCCGCTCCTGGACGATCGGGAACGTGACGGTGCCCGGCCGCTGCCCGCGCAGCCCGTCGGCGACGGTGGCCGACGGCGGCACGGCGACCGGTCGTCCGGCGGCCAGCGAGCGGGCGTACCGGTCGGCCCCGGCCGGCTCCACGCCGACGATCCGCACCGGGCGGCTGGCCGCCCGCGCGGCCAGGCAGATGCCGGCGAGCAGGCCGCCGCCGCCGGTCGGGACGAAGACGGTGTCGACCTCGGGCGCCTGCTCGAAGATCTCCAGGCCGACCGTGCCCTGGCCCGCGACCACCAACTCGTGGTCGGAGGAGGGCACGAACAGCGCGCCGGTCCGCTTCGCGTGGGCCAGCGCCTGCCGTTCGCGCTCGGCCACGCCGCCGTCCACCCGGAGTACCCGCGCGCCCAGTGAGCGGATGACCCGCTCCTTGTCCGCGCTGGCCCCGGCCGCCATCACCACGGTGACCGGGACGCCGAGGGCCCGGCCGTTGCGGGCCACCGCGATGCCGTGGTTGCCCGAGGAGCCGGTGACGATCTCGCCCGCGGTAGCACCGGCCATCGCGTTGGCGGCGCCGCGGACCTTGAAGGAGCCGCTGTGCTGGAGGTGTTCGGCCTTGAGCAGGATGCCGGGCAGCGCGTCGAGGGTCAGCAGCGGGGTGCGGCGCACCCGGGCGGCGATCCGGTCGGCCGCCGCCCGGACGTCCGCCACCCCGAGTCGGGTCGGCAGGGCCGTCACGGTGTCCGGTCCAGGGGCGGGGAACCCAGCGCGCGGCGGTCGGCCTTGCCGGTGCTGGTGGTCGGCACCCGGTCGATCCGGGCGAAGCGGCGCGGCATCAGGTGGAACGGCAGGGTCCGCGCCAGGTGGGCGCGGAGCCCGGCGTCGGTCACCCCGGCCAGTGCCCCGGAGACGTGGGCGACCAGGTAGGTGCGGCCCTGGCCGTCGGTCTCCGCGGTGACCACGGCGCCGGTCACCGCGGGATGGCCGAGCAGTTCGCCCTCGATCTCGGCCGGGTCCACCCGGTAGCCACGGATCTTGATCTGCCGGTCGCCGCGGCCCAGGTACTCCAGGTTGCCGTCGGGCCGCCGCCGGGCAAGGTCGCCGGTCCGGTACATCCGCGCGCCGGGCGGGCCCGCCGGATCGGGCAGGAAGCGTTCGGCGGTCAGCGCGGGGCGGCCGCAGTAGCCGCGCGCCACGCCGGCGCCGGCGATGTGGATCTCGCCGACCTCGCCGTCCGCCACCGGCTCGGACCCGTCGTCCAGCAGCCGGACGGCGACCCCGTCGATCGGCGTGCCGATCAGGTCGGCGGTGGTCTCCGGCCGCTCGGGCAGGTGCAGCCGGGTCGAGGTCATGGTGCACTCGGTCGGGCCGTACTGGTTGACCAGCCCGCCGCCGAGCGCCCGGTGGCCGCCGGCGGCCAGGAACGGCCGCAGCGACTCCCCGCTGGAGACGGTCAGCCGCAGCCCGCGCAGCTCCGCGGCGATCGTCTCGTGCCGGGTCAGGAAGGTGAGCAGCGACGGGGTGGCGCTGAGCACCGTGTCCACGCCGAACCGCCGCACCGTCTCGGCGAAACCCTCCGCCCGGAGCAGCACCGAGCGGTCCGCCAGGACCAGCCGGGCACCGGCGACCAGCGGGGCGAAGGTGTCCCGGACGGACGCGTCGTAGCCGAGCGGGGCCAGCTGCAACGCGGTGGTGCGCGGGCCCAGCCCGTAGTCCCGGGCCACGAACCGCAGGTAGCGGGTGAGCCCGCGGTGCTCGATCAGCACCGCGTTGGGCGTACCGGTCGAGCCGGACGTGTGCGAGACGTACGCCAGTGAGGACGCCACGATCTGCGGCAGCGCGGTCCGCGCGGCCGGTTCCGGCGCGCCTTCACAGCCCGCCCCGGCCTCCTCGTCGATCAGCACGGTCGGCCCAAGGACGGCGAGTTGGAGTTTCTCGGCCAGAGCGGCGGTGGTGAGCAGGACGCCGGCCCGGGCACTGTCGGCCATCGCCCGCAGCCGTGGCAACGGCGCGTCCACGTCCAGGGTGAGGAAGGCACCACCGGCCCGGGAGACGGCGGCCATCGCCACCACGGCGTGCGGGCCGCGCTCCAGCGCCACCGCGCAGACCCGCTCGGGACCGACCCCGCGCGCGGCCAGCAGCCGGGCCAACCCGTCGATGCGGGCGGCCAGTTCGCCGTACGTCAGGACGCCCTCCGGGGTGACCAGGGCCGGCGCCCCGGGAGCGCCGGCGGCGTGCGCCGCGATCGCGTCGACGTAGCTCGGCTCCACGGTCGGCTCTCCGGTCATCCGGCACCGCCCGGCAGCTTGGAGCGGTCGACCGCGACGAAGCGCAGCTCGGAGGTGTACCTGCTGCCCAGGTCGTCGGTGAGCCAGGCCTGTTCCGGGGTCGGAAGCATCTCGGAGACGGTCAGCCGGGCCTGCGGGTCGCGGGCGGTCAGCCGGCGGATCGCCTTGGCCAGGATGTTGACGTACACCGGGCTGTCGAAGTCCACGTAGAACGGGCGGGGTTCGGCGGGGGAGACCACGAAGACGTGCCGCGGCAGCTCCGTCGCGGCCTGCCAGTGGCGGGCCCGGACGAACCGCTTCGCCTCGCTCTTGTCGGTGGCGAACGGCAGTTGACCGGCGGCGAAGCGCCAGGTCTCGCGGGAGAGGACCATCTTGTCCACGGTGACCCGGGGGGAGTGGTCGGCGTCCGGGCGGATCTGGAACCGGTCCATCACCCGGTTGGTCATCGCGTGGCAGAAGACGTCGAGCAGGTCGAACACGGCGCCGTCGGGCAGTTCGGCGACCAGCCGGCCCGCCCGCTCCTCGACCGCCACGTCCGCACAGCGGACGGTGCGCGGCCGGCGCGGGTCGGCCGTGTGGTCCACCAGCGCGACGTAGTAGTCCTGCGGGCGGTCCAGCGCCGGGCGGCTGCGCGCGGACCAGCGGATCAGCGGCAGCTCCTTGGGCAGCATCGGGACCAGCCGGGGACCGGGGAAGTCCGCCGTGGTCTCGGCGATCAGCTCCTCGCGGTCCGGGTGCTGGGTGACGAACAGCGAGGCGCCCAGCGTGTTCATCGCCACGTGCAGCTCGCCGAGCACCAGGCTGAACTCGCCCCGCTCCACGGCCCGCAGGTCCTCGGCGATGAGCATCACGTCCGGGCTGGCGTAGCGGGACAGCGACCAGCCGGTGCCCGGCTCCCCGAACGCCTTGTGGACCTGCTCGGCGATGTCGGCCGAGGCCCGCTCCACCCGGCGGGCACCCTCGGGGGCGGCGATGACGGCCGCCCAGCGCTCGCGCAGCTCCGCCTGGATGGCGTCGATGTCGGCGATAGACCGGCTGTGCGGGGCGGGCAGGCACTCGAACCAGAGCGAGCCCAGGTCCACCGTCCCGTGCTTCGCGCGCAGCCGCCGGTACGCGTCGGTGATCCGGGCGCCGACGACCTCGGCGAACCGGTCGGTCATCCAGCGGGAGGCGGTCAGGCACAGCTCCAGCGGGGTGAGGGCGTCCAGCACCGCACTGCCGACCCGGGCCGTCGCCGAGCGGCGGCAGTCCGCGTACACCAGGGAGCGGTTGGGCGCCGTCCTGGCACCCTTCTCGCGCTGCGCCGCAGCCCGCGTCAGGCGGGCGAAGTCGGCCTCCAGGGCGGCGAGCGCCGCGACCAGCTCCTCCGCGTCGGTCCCGGCGGCCTGCACCCGGTCCCGGCCGCGTTCCAGCACGGCGAGGCCGGCCAGGGCCGGCTCGCGGACCGCCGGGTCGCCGACCCGCTCCAGGGTCTCGCGCAGGTGGCGCTCCGGGTAGGCGGTGGCGGGGATCTCCAGCCGCCAGGTGATCCAGCGCCGCCGGACCAGCCGGCCGAGGAGGTCCTCCACCTCGGCCGGCGCGGCCCGGTCGGCCAGCTCCCGCTGGATGTCCCGGGCCGGGCGCACCCCGTCGCAGCGCAGCAGCACCTCGCGCTCCAGCTCCGACACCGGCTGCGCGGGCCGCCCCGGCAGCCGTACCTGCGCCCCCCCGATCCGCAGGTACGGCAGCCGGCGCGGCGCCAGCCAGGGGCGCAGGCCCGGGTCGCGGTCCAGGGTCCTGGCCAGCTCGTCGATCGACCAGCTGGAGAAGAAGACCTCGGAGCGGCTGATCAGGCCCGTGCCGCGGTCCACCTCGACCCCGCGCAGCTCCGGGTCGAGGGTGGCCCAGCCGACCGGGCCGAAGAAGCCGATGGTGTCGTTCTTGACGCAGAACCGCTGCCAGTAGTGCGCCACCAGCTCCTCGCGCTGGCGGGGCATGCTGGTCCGGCCGGCCGCGCTCGGCGTCCAGGCCAGGAACGGCGCGATGCCGGTGCGCAGCACGGCCCGGTTCTGCCAGGCCACCGCGGCCCGGAAGTCGGGTCGGCCGGCGATCGTCTGCAGCTCCCTGGCGGTGTCCACGGCCGCGTCGGCGAAGGCGGTCTCGAAGGACTGCCAGTCGGCTCCGGCCAGCTCCGCCCCGGCGCCGAACCGGTCGGCCGCCTCGGCCAGGCCCTGCGGCGCCAGCCGCAGCACCCCGGTGACCGGGAAGCCCGGTCCGCGCAGCGCGAAGTGCCGCCACAGGCGCCAGCCGCCGCCGGGCAGCAGCACGGGCTCACTCATCGCCGTCTCCCGCCGGGGCGCCGCCGACGCACCACTCCAGCACCGCGCGGGCGCTGTGGTACTTGTTCTCGGCCTGCTCGAACGCGATCGAGGCGGGCCCGTCGAGCACCTCGGCGGTCACCTCGTCACCGCGGTGCGCGGGCAGGTCGTGCATGAACAGCGCGCCGGGACTGGCCTCCATGACGGCCTTGTCGACCCGGAACGGCTCGAAGGCGCGCTGCCAGTCGGGGTCGGCCTTGGTGGTGCCGGTGGTCTGCCAGCGAGTGGTGTAGACCACATCTGCCTCGGGCAGATCGGCCGGGTCGTGCCGCTGCGTCACCAGCGCGCCGCCGGCCGCCGCGTACTCGGCGGCCCGGTCGAGGTAGTGCTGCTCGACCCCGTACCCCTGCGGAGTGCGCAGGTGCAGTTCGGTGCCGGGGTAGCGGGACAGCGCCAGGGTCAGTGCCGAGGCGGTGTTGTTGCCCTCGCCGAGGTAGAGGACCCGCAGGCCGTCGATCCGCCCGAACCGGCGCAGCAGCGTGGTCAGGTCGGTGAGCGCCTGGGTGGGGTGCTCGGCGGCGCTCATCGCGTTGACCACGGCCATCCGCCGCTGGGCGGCGAAGGCCCGCAGCTCGGCCTCGCCACCGGCGGTCCTGACCACCAGCACGTCGAGCATCCGGGACAGCACCGCGGCGGTGTCCTCGACCGTCTCCCCGGTGTTCTCCTGAAGGTCCCCGGGGCCGTAGGTGATCAGCCGGCCGCCCAGGCGCAGGGCCCCGGCCGAGAAGGCGGTGCGGGTGCGGGTGGAGGTCTTGCGGAACAGCACCCCCACCACGGCGTCGTGCAGCGGGCGGGCGTCCTCGCGACGGCCGGCGGCGAACTCGGCACCCCGCCGCACGATGCCGTGCATCTCCTCGAAGCCGAGGTCCTCGATCGAGATCAGGTGTCGGCGTAGCGGACCGGACATCTGCGGTCTCCTTCCTTCCTTGACGGGCTTGACGGGCTTGACGGCCTGGAACAGGGCTTGACGGACCCGGGAAAAGGTTTCTGATGGGCCGTCAGATGGATCGCAGGCCCTGCCGCAGCACGTCGAGCCCGCGGTCCAGCACGGCGGGATCGATGGTCAGCGGCGGCAGCAGCTTGACCACCTCGTCGCGGCGGCCGCACAGTTCGACGATCAGCCCGCGGTCGAAGGCGTACTGCTGAAGCCGCTCGGCGCGCAGCGGGCCGGCGCCGGCGCCGAGGTCGATGCCGAGCGCCATCCCGCTCCCGCGCGTCACCAGTCCCCGCCCCAGCGCGTCCAGTTCGGCGCGGAACCGGCCCAGGTGGTCGGTCGAGGCGGCGAGCTGGGCGTGGAAGGCGTCCTGCCGCCACAGCTCGCAGGCCGCGGTGGCGGCGACGAAGGCCAGCTGGTTGCCGCGGAACGTCCCGGTGTGCTCGCCCGGCTCCCAGACGTCCAGCTCCCGCTTGAACAGCACCATGGAGAGCGGGAGCCCGTAGCCGCTCAGCGACTTGGAGAGGGTCACCACGTCGGGAGTGATCCCGGCGTGCTCGAAGCAGAAGAACCGGCCGGAGCGGCCGCAGCCCGCCTGGATCTCGTCCAGTATCAGCAGGATCCCGTGCCGCTCGGTGAGTTCGCGCAGGGCCCGCAGCCAGCCGGCGCTCGCGGGATAGACGCCGCCCTCCATCTGCATCGGCTCCACGATCACCGCGGCGGGCAGCTCGACGCCCGAGGAAGAGTCGGTGAGCAGCCGCTCCAGGTAGCCGATCGAGTCGAACCGGCCCTGCGGACCGTCCTCGTACGGCACGAACGTGACGTCCTGCCCGCTGACCCCGCCCGCCCGGCGGGCCCGGCGGCTGCCGGTCACCGCGAGCGAACCGCGCGACATGCCGTGGTACGCGCCGGTGAACGCCACCAGGCCGCAGCGGCCGGTCTGCTTGCGGGCGAGCTTGAGCGCGGCCTCCACGGCGTCGGTGCCGGTCGGCCCCGTGAACTGAGCCTTGTAGTCCAGCCCGCGGGGCCGCAGCACGGTGTCGGCGAAGGCGGTCAGGAAGTCCCGCTTGGCCACGGTGTACATGTCCAGGCCGTGCGCGAGGCCGTCGGCGGCCAGGTAGTCGGCCACCCGGGCCTTGATGAAGTCGTTGTTGTGCCCGTAGTTGAGCGTCCCCGCACCGCAGAAGAAGTCGATGAACGCCCGGCCGTCCTCGGCGAACAGTTCGGCGCCCTTGGCCCGTCCGAAGACGGCCGGGAACTTGCGGCAGTACGTCCGGACCTCCGACTCCAGCTCCTCGAATATCTTGACCTCTGGCTCCGGCAGCGACTCCTGGCCGGTGGTCGGGGTGTCCTCGGCGATGTCCATCGGGTCCTCTCGGCAGGGAACGAGCCCGCGGCAGCCGCTCGTGACAGTGCCCGCAGGTGGAGGGAGGGTCGCCATGCCCGCCGGGCGGACGTGGGCAGGAGCAGCGTGCCGCCGGACCGTGGCGCGGCACCAGGGAACGAATGGCAGCCGCGCGGCCGCGTCGTTGCGCGTTTGTCCCGGTCCGGTCGGGCCCGCGAGCCGGTGCGGGCAGGCCCGGCATCCCGTCCGGCCCGGTGGTCGGCCCGGTCCGGCCCGGCCGGTCGGGGGTCAGATCAGCCCGGTGCGCACCGCGTGCGCCACCGCGTGGGCCCGGTTGCGGACCTGGAGCTGGCCCATCAGCTCGTAGATCACGTTCTTGACGGTGTGCTTGGAGCAGCGCAGTGTCGCGGCGATCGCCTCGTTGCCGTGGCCGTCCGCCATCAGCCGCAGCACCTTCAGCTGACGGCCGGTCAGCGTCGGGGCGCCCGGCCGCCGCCCGGACCCGGCCGGCTCCGGCGATGCGTCGAGCAGGCGGGCCAGCGCCAGGCGGGAGAGCCGGCCCTCGCCGCGGTGGGCCGAGTGGACGGCCGCGGAC
The DNA here is from genome assembly GCF_040637655.1 of Streptomyces sp. NPDC028722. Taxonomy (NCBI): domain Bacteria; kingdom Bacillati; phylum Actinomycetota; class Actinomycetes; order Kitasatosporales; family Streptomycetaceae; genus Streptomyces; species Streptomyces sp. NPDC028722. The sequence continues at coordinate 56,792 of NZ_JBEZWU010000012.1, read as the reverse complement.
AGTCGCTCCGGCGTCGCCTCGGCGGACAGCACCATGGCCCGCGCGCCCACCCGTAACGCTTCCAGGGCGCCGTGGCGGGACAGCACGTCGGCCACCACCAGCAGCCGCTCGTGACCGCCCGGCAGGCCGGGCCGGCAGGCCCCGATCGCGCCCTCCACGGTGTTGCCCACGGCCACCAGCACGTCCTGCGGGGACGGATCCGGCGCCTCGGTCGGCCGGAGCCCCGCGATGATCAGTTTGGCCTCCACCATCGCGCGCGCCGCCGCGTCGCTCGACCGGACCCGCACCCGCACCCCCGCCCGGGGCGCGGTGCCGGCCGGGGCGGCCGGGGCCGCGGCGGGGGCCGCCATCGTCGCGATCACAGCAGACCCGCCCGCAGGGCGAAGGCCACCGCGTGGGCCCGGTTGCGCAGTTGGAACCGCCGGGTGACGTCGTGCACCACGGTGGTCACGGTGCGGGGCGAGTAGCACAGTTCACGTGCGATCTCCTCGGTCTCCCGGCCGTCCGCGACCAGCCGCAGGACCGCGCGTTCCCGCTCCGACAGCGCCGAGCCGCCGGGCGCCGCCACCCCGCCCGTGCCCGGGCGGCGGGCGTCGGCGCCCTGGCCGTGCTCCAGCAGCCCGTCCAACAGGTCCGGCGGCAGCGTGCAGTCGCCCGCGGCGGCCGCCACGACCGTCGACGCCAGGCGCTCGGCGGTGGCCTCGGAACGGCGCAGCAGCCCCCGGATGCCCGCCGCGAACGCCTGGACCGCGTCGCCGGCCGCCAGTTCGGTCGCGACCAGCACCACCTCCTGGCACTGGTCCGCCTCGCGCCCGGCCCGCACCGCGTTCATCACCTGCGGGGCCACCCGGTCCACCATCATGACCACGACCTGCGCCCGCTCCCCGGACAGCGCCACCGCGATGTCGCCGTGATACTGGAGGCTGATCCGGGTACCCGCCTCCAGTATCGGGTCCTGCGCGACGATGCTGACTCTCACCGGTTCGCCCATCGGCTCCTCCTGGCAATTCACCCTTGCCCGACAGGAGAGAGCATCAGCCGCGGGGCCCCGAGCGGCATCGGGTGCGGGCACCCAGTTTTCCCGGCCCGACGGCGGTGCGGGCCGGCAGCGACCGCCACCGACCCGCACCGCCGTCCCCGCGGCCTTCACCGCCCGCCCGGCCCCGCCGCCCGCAGCTGCCGTCCGCACCGCGCCACCGCCCGCCGCCACCGGGTTCCGGCGGCCACCGCCGGTCCACCGCCGGCCCCGGACGGAAACATGGGGGCGATCCCCCCATGTCCGTCGCGGCCGTCACCCGAAACCGCGCGGCAGGGCGGCGGGAGGGGCCGTCGCACCCGCTGCCGGCAGCGCGGGCGCCCGCCGCCCGGGACGGGACCGGCTCCACACTGACGCCGAGACTTTCGCACCCGGTCAGGCACCCGTAGGGGACGGCCGCCATGGCACGGTCGACGACGAGGGTCTCGGGGACGGCCGCCGGCCGCGCCGCGGTTGCTCCGACCGGGCGGGCAGGGACATGAGCCGCCCGGGCGGCCCGCCCGCGTGGGCCTGCTCCGGCACGGCCGGCCAGCCCGGGCGCTGTGGCCTGGGCACGGCCAGCTCGGCCGGCTGCACCGACAACTCCACCGGCTGGGTCCCTGGCGGGTGCAGTACGGCGGCCAGCGCGCAGCCGCTCGCCCCGTCCGGCGCGGCCGTTACCGGCACCTCGCCCCCGCCCTCGCCCACCACGCCATTCCCAGACGGGTGGCAGCGAGATGGACCCGCTCGGCGGGCCGCGGCGCAGCCGGCGGCCCGGCCGCGCGCCGGTCTCCCGTGGGGTGCGAGCCGGGCTGCCCGGCGGCTCGGCCGGATCCGCCGGCGCCTTCACCAGCCGGTACAGCGACGAGCGGGCAGGCAGCCGCACCCGGCCCGCCCCCGCAGGTCCGCCACGATCCGTTCGGCCACCTCGATGACCTACCGGGTAGTGGTTCTGGACCGGCCACGGCACCGGCGCAGCGCCTCCAGCACGGCGGCCACGACCTGCTCATCGGTACGCCCGGTGGCGGACGGCGCCCAGTGCCCGGCCGACGCCGTGCGCACCCGCCGGCACTCCGCAGCCTTGAACAGGCCCGTCGCCAAAGATGCCACCAGCACCGGCCTGGTCATCGACACCCGCGCCCGGTGCGGGTGCACCGCAGCGCCCGGCAGCACCGACGACGCCCGCCTGCGGCATCTCGCCCAGCGCTCTCGCCCGACTCGATCGCATGTCCATGCCCGCTCTGCTGGTCGCCGACGCGCTGTCCTTCGTCGTCTACCGCCGCCCGGTGCTCACCGCACCGGTCACCGTCGCCCTGACGGGTGGATCCTCGTCGACGGCAGACGTGAGCCCTCTGCCCAGCCGCCGTCCTCGACGCCTCACTGCCTACCGTGCACGAGCTCGTCGGCCCACTACAGCAGCTCGCACGCCGACGCCCTGGGTTTTAGGTGGCACGGCGTCCAGGGATACAGGCCGAAGAACCACTTCTGCCGTGGATGCAGGGGCAAGGACTCCGTGCGGATGCGCAGCGGCTTCCCCTTCTCGTCCTTCAGTTGGACCCACTGCCCCTTCTGGTAGGCGTCCACGTAGTGCGCCTTGACGCCCCACTCACAGGATTGCCCCCGCCGCGCGATCGCCTCCACGCTGAGACCGCCCGAGGACTGGCCACCCCCGACCTCGATGTAGTGGGTGCCGAAGTACGGCTCGCCCTGTCCCTTGGTGTCATCCGTGAGCACCGGCTCACCGGCCCACGGCGGAACGTGGATGCGGATGCCTTGGTAGGCGGCTTCACCCTGCGGCGGACGGACGACGACTGTCTTGGCGGTGCTCTGCCGACACGAGACGTCGGTGACTTTCCAGTCGTTGATGATCACTGCCGAGTTCCGGGTGCTCAGCACGCTCATCTTGAACGAGTCGGCGAGTTCCGGCTCGTTCTTCACCGTCCGCTTGATGTACTGATCCGGGGCATCCACCAACGCGGCCGGGAACGCGAGCGGATGGCCTCCGAGGGCCTTCAGGTAAGAGAAGGCGGTGGGACCGTCCGTACTGGAAGTCAGCTTCTTCGTTTCGGCGACGGTCAGCTCCCGGTCGAGCACCATCACCCACTCCTGATCGGGATCGCTCTCGTTGGGCTGCACCGACACCGTGAAGGGTGCCTGGGAGGCGTCGTACTGCTTCTGCTTGTCGTTCTGCGCGGGGATGTCCCACCCGCTCAGCCAGTACGCGAACACCGCCGCGGCGAGCGTCCCGCAGACGAAGGTCAGGACGGTTCGCGCCGATAACAGCACCGCCCAACGCGCCTTCTTGCGGCGGGACGCTCCCGGATCGACTCCGAACATCTCCGAGGCGATCGCTTCGAAACTCTCGTCGGCCGGACTCCCCGTAGCAGGGGACGTCTGGGACTGCTGAGGAGGTGAGGTGGGAGTGGACGGCGCGCTGCCGCCCGAGTCCCCGCCCTGCCCGGCCGGCACCCCCGAGGTGCCGCCGGCGTCGTCCGGCTGCGGCTCCTGTGTCCCGTCCGATGACGTGGTCGTTGTCATACCGGTCCCCCAACTCGACACATCCCGTTTCCACTTGGCACTTGGCGCCCGTACAGTTAGCGGCCGTGCATGGGGCCGTACGTCCACGATAGGGACACGGACGCTGACTGCTCCACCACTTACGGCCGCCTTCCACGGCGGTGTACGGGCACGTATCTCGAAGACGGGCTCGCGCATCAACGTGCCCCGTCCTGGCGGCTACGCGCCTGAGGCGTGGCCCTGCGCCAGGCCCGCGCCCGCCGCCCGCGCCCGCGCCTGCTGTCCGGCTCGTCCGCCGCCCGGCGGCCGGTGCACAGCGGCCGGTGCACCAGCGGCCGGTCCGCGTCCGACGTCTCGGTCCCGGCCGCCGCACTGCCGGCAAAGCCGTTCATCGACGCCCTGCTCCGCGTGTTCACCGAATGATCTCCGCTCGTGACGCTCGACCTTTACGAGGGCGGCTGACGGCGGATCAGGCCTGCGGCGTGCCGCCGTCCGCCAGGCGGGTGAGCCACTCGCGCAGCAGACGCTGCTCGGCGTCGCTCAGGACGTCGGGGTCGTCGGGGAGGGCGGCGCGCAGCGCGCGGGCCGCTGGGGCGGGGCCGGACTCCGCGGCGGGGACCATCGGTTCGGCGAGGGTGACGGCGGCGATCATGGACTCGCGAAGGATGGTCAGCAGCGCCGGATCGCGGCGCTCTGCGGGGGTGGAGTGCCAGGTGGTGACCCCGCCCTGGCCGGTGGCCTGGATGATCTGGGCGGCCAGTTCCTCGTCGACCCGCAGCCATCCGGCGGCCGCCAGCCGACGTACCCGGCCGTGCAGGATCTCCAGGCCCGCGCGGTGCGCCGCGTCCGACCCCGAGCCGGTGGCCCTGTTCATCACGGCGAACAGTTCGGGGCGCGAGACGCCGAACTCCACCACCAAGTCCCAGGCGCGCCGCAGTTCCTCCACCGGGTCCTCCGGGGCGGGGTCGAGCTGCGCGCGCTTGGTCTCCAGGAACTGTGCATAACCGTGCTCGGCGACGGCCTCCAGCAGCCCGTCCTTGTCGCCGAAGTGGCGGTAGATGGCTGGCGGCTGCATCCCGGCCGCGGAGGCGACCGCGCGGGTGCTCACCGCGTCGGGTCCACCGCTCTCCAGCAGCTCGATGGCCGCCTCGATGATGCGTCGGCGGGGGCTGTCGGTGCTGTCACGGAGAGGCATGTATCGATGATATCGCCAGTTTGCTTCCACCGTTAGTTTCAGTGTTATCGTTAAAATGATTCCACTGGAACCATCGCTTGGAGTGCCTCATGATCATCGTGACCGGAGCCACCGGACACCTCGGCCGCCGCACCGTCGAGCGCCTCCTGGAGCGCCTCCCCGCCGACTGCGTCGGCGTCAGCGTCCGCGACCCCAGCAAGGCCCAGGACCTCGTCGACCGCGGCGTCCGCGTCCGGCAGGGCAGCTTCGACGACCCCGCCTCACTCGTCCACGCCTTCGAAGACGCCGAGCAGCTGCTGCTCGTCTCCCTCGACCGCACGGGCGAGGAGTGCGTCACCGGCCACCGGGCCGCGATCGACGCCGCCGTGAAGGCCGGAGTCGGCCGCATCCTGTACACCAGCCAGATGGGTGCCGCCCACGACTCCCGCTTCCAGGCATGCCGAGACCACGCCCAGACCGAGGACCTGTTGCGCGCCACCGGCCTGCCCTGGACCGCGCTGCGCAACGGCTTCTACGCCGCCAGCGCCCTGCGGTTCCTGGAGTCCGCCCGCCACACCGGCGACATCGCCCTCCCCGCCGACGGCCCCGTCGCCTGGACCGGCCACGACGACCTCGCCGAGGCCACCGCGGTGATCCTCACCGACGAGGGCCGCTTCGAGGGGCCCACCCCGCCACTCACCGGCCCGGCGGCGCTCGACTTCGACGCCGTCGCCGAGATAGCGGCCCAGGCCACCGGGCGGCCCTTCACCCGCACCGTCGTTCCCGGCGACGCCTTCCGCGAGCAAGCCGTGGCGCATGGCGCCCCCGCCCCGATCGCCGACCTGATGCTGAGCATTTTCGCGGCGGCCCGGAACGGTGAGTTCACCGCCGTCGACCCGACCCTGGCCGAATTGATCGGTCGAGAGCTCGCCACCTTCCGCACCCTGCTGGAGCGCACCTGGACCGAATAGACCCGGTGGGGCACGCACCCGCCGCCATGTGCGCCGTCCTCGGCCCCCGTAGCCGGCACGCCCGCCTGCTCGACCGGGAGCCCAGTCAGATCGACGGCATCTCACCGCGGTCGAGAAGGCGTGGGCCCACAAGGCCGTCCCCGTCATGGACGGCCCTTCGTAGGCCTCCGACGCAGGGCACCGCAACGGCCGCCAGACCGGCCTGTTCGGCGCCTGCCTGCTCGCCGGCCCGCCCCTACCGGCCGAGCACGCCCCACAGTTCTCCCCCTTCCGCGCCCTCCACGGCGCGGACGCCTGTCCTGATGACGGCCGACGGGCCGAAGGGCAGCGCAGCCTGTTCGGCGGCCGGCTCGATGAGGAACTGCGCAACGTCGAGGACCAGGTGGCCGCCGCCGGCCGCGCCCGGGCCACCATCCAGCAGGTGCTGGGGCAGGGGTCCCCCACGGTCGCGAGGGCAGGGCGCGGATGCTCGACATCGTCCACGAGCTCCGTGACGACCCGCGTGGGAGCACCGGCGTTCTCGCGCTCACCACTGCGGCGCTGCGCGAGGCGGCCCCGCGGCGGCCGGCGGACGCGTGGGTCGGGCAGTGACAGTGGGCACGGGGTCCGGACGCCACGCCGCGGGAGGTCATGCCCGACCAGGAGCGACCGGCCGCGTCACACTGACAGCAGGCGTGCCGACGAGACGAGGTGGTCGCGGATGAAGTTCGGAGTGTCGACATTTATCACCGATGAGGGCATTGACCCCAAGGCGTTGGGACCCGCCCTGGAGGAGCGCGGGTTCGACTCCTTGCTGCTGGCCGAGCACTCGCACATTCCGGTCAAGCGGGAGTCCCCGTACCCGGGGGGCGGTGAGCTGCCGCGGATCTACTACCGGACGCTCGACCCGTTCGTGGCGCTCGCCGCGGCCGCCTCGGTCACCCGTGATCTGCTCCTGGGCACCGGCATCGCTCTGGTGGTCCAGCGCGATCCGATCCACACCGCGAAGGAGGTCGCCTCCCTCGATCTGATCTCCGGCGGCCGGGCTGTGTTCGGGGTCGGCGCGGGCTGGAACCGCGAGGAGATGCGCAACCACGGGACGGATCCCGCAGTCCGCGGGCGGCTCATGGACGAACGCATCCGCGCGATGATCGAGCTGTGGACCAAGGAGGAGGCCGAGTTCCATGGCGACTTCGTCGACTTCGATCCCGTCTACGCCTGGCCCAAGCCGGTCCAGAAGCCACATCCGCCCATCTGGGTCGGGGGCGACAGCGAGCGCGCTTTCGAACGCGTCGCCGCGTACGGTGCGGCGTGGATGCCGAGCGATCTGCCGCCCGAGAAGCTGGGTGAACGCATCGCGCGTATGCGGCAGACTGCCGGTGACCGCCCGTCCGTCGTGATGTACGCGGGCCGCCACGACCGGAAGGCGCTCGACACCTACGCCGAACTCGGCGTGGAACGCGTCCTGTTGTATCTGCCGACCCTGCCGGAGAACCAGACGCTGCACACCCTGGACGAACTGGCCGAGGCCACGTCCGGCCACCGGTGACAGCTCGCGGCTGCCGCTGAACAGGAGCTGACCGTGCCGGACATGGCCGAGGACGAGGCGCGCCGCCGGTTCACGACCGCGCGGGTGGCGCGTCTGGCGACGGTGGACGCGGGCCTGCGCCCGCATCTGGTGCCGGTCGTCTTCGCGGCCCACGGCGAGGAGATCGTCACCGCCGTCGACTGGAAGCCGAAGAGGTCGCAGCGGCTGAAACGGTTGGACAACATCGCGGCCCACCCGGCTGTCTGCCTGCTCGTAGACGCGTACGACGAGGACTGGGAGCGGCTGTGGTGGGTGCGCGCGGACGGTGACGCCCGCGTGCTGCCGCCCGGCACCCAGGGCGAGTACCCGTCGGCCGTCGCCCTGTTGAGGGAGAAGTACGCGCCGTACCGGCAGCGACCGCCGACCGGTCCGGCGCTCGTGATCGCCGTCCGCCGGTGGCACGGCTGGCGTGCCGCGTCGGAGGGGTGACCGTACCGGCAGGGGACACGCCGCCCTCGGCATCACCGGCCGGCCGGAAAGCGAACGGGAACGGGAGGCCGCGCTGGGCCGGATCCGCCCTGTCCCCGGTGAACAGGACCGCAGTGGGGTCCGACCGGGCTCGGGCCGGGAGCGCACCCGGACCGCCCTCGCCCTCGCGGTCCCGCTGGTCGTCCCCCGAGCCCGCGTGGATCCGCGCGGTGCTGTCAGGAGTGTCCGGACGGGGGGCGTACGACCAGCTCCGCCAGCCGCAGATAGGCGTCCACGGTGGCCGCTCGGAGGTCCCTCAGTTGCCAGTGCGCTGACTGCAACGCGGGGTCGAACGGCACCTGTATCACCTGATCGGCCTCGATGCGCAGAGTCCGGTGCAGGTCGGCGGGGAGGCCACGGCGGTGCGGACCGTCGGTCCGGGTGGCCACGGCGACCGCCTGGTCCGCCAGGTGGCGCCGGCCGCCGTCCCGGATGAGGTCGAGCATGCGCGCCGCGGCGTCGAGGAACCAGTCGGCGGTGCCGCAGCACACCACCAGCTGGTCGGTGTGGTCCAGGATCAGGTCCGTCGAGGCGTCCAGCGTGACCGGCGCCCAGTCGGTGAGGACGAACGCGTAGTACGGCGCGGTGTGGGCCAGTACCCGCAGGTACTCCTGGGCGTGCGTGGAGTTGGGTCCGTAGTGGCCCGGGCGGTGTGCGACGACTTCCAGGCCCGAGGCCAGGCTCGTGGTGTGCGCTGCGACCTCCTCGTACGAGGGGCCGAGCGGCAGCGCGGCCAGGTCCCGCGGGACGGCCCGGTTGCGGTCGGGCGGCAGGAAGAAGCCGAGCGTGCCCTGGGTGGCCGCTCCGTCGAGCGCGAGCACGGGCTCGGACCGGGCGGCGGCCAGCAACGAGCCCAGGGCAACCGTGGTGGTGGCCCGGCCGCTGTAGTGGTAGGCGCTGACGAGCGTCACCCGTCTGCTGTGCGGTATCGGGGTACGCAGCCGGTCCAGGCGTCTGCGCAGTTCGCCGCGGGCCGGCCCGAACCGGGGCACGGGCAGCAGCCGGTCGGCCGCAGGGGGCGGGCCGGGCCTGGCCGGCGGGGTGAACGGCACGGGTTGCAGTGACCGGCCGGTCACCGGTGGGGCCGGCGACCGGGTGTCCTCGTCGTACCGCAGCCGGGTCAGCGCGATGTACTTGGCGAGGGCGTCGGCGACCTCGCTGGCGGTGGGACGCCGGGCCGGGTCGTCGTCCAGACAGCGCAGCACCAGGCGCCGCAGCTTCTCCCAGCCGTCGCCCTGCCACAGGTGCATGCCCTCCGGCAGATTGGGCAGCTCCACGCCCGACTTGCTGCTGATGAGCTGGAGCATCGCCCCCAGCGCGCGCATGCTGTCCGCCGCGGTCGGCGCAGGTCCGGCCCCCAGGTATCGGCCGTCGACGGCGTAGTCGGAGAGGTCGCCGAGCACGATGGTGCGGCGCAGCACGTACACGCCGTCCAAGCCGAAGTCGGCGGGCACCAGGCCACTGGCGTGGCACAGGGCGAGCGCGTTCGCCAGATGCCAGGACACCAGCAGGCCGCGGACCAGGTCGACGGGGGCGGTGCGCTGCTGAAGGGACCGGGCGAACACCTCCGACAGCCGCGGCGGCTGCCCGTCCGGGGTGTCCTGGTCGCGGACCGGCGTCATGGCCAGCCACGGCGGGGAGTCGTCCAGCCCGGTACCGAGCAGCGTGGGCGCGTACTGCCCTTGGAGACGGTCCAGCACCTCCGCCTCCACGGCGATCAACTGAGCGTTGGCCGCGGGCAGATCGGGCCGGGGCGTACGCAGCACCGCCTCCGTGCCCTGCGCGTCCACTCCCCGGTACAGCACCGTACGGCGGCCCCTGCGCCGGCCGCGCAGGGTGTACGCGCCGAGCCGCGCCGGATCCGCGTCGGTCAGCGGCTGCCAGCCGTCGGTGGCCACGGAGGCACGCTCCGGCTTCGGGCCGGACAGGCCGGGCACCCGCTCGAAGGACACCCCGAACCGGGCGAGCAGCCGACGTTCGACGCTGGTGAACGGCGGCTGTGAGCCCGGCAGCTGAGCGGAGCCGTCCGGGTGGGCAAGCCAGGCCGGGAAGTCCGGTGAGTTGCCCGCGAGTTCCTCCAGGTAGCGGCCGATACGCCGGCCGGTCCGCAGGAGTTCGGCCTGCGGGACCGAGTCGAGCAGCGCCGCCTTGGACTCCTCGGTGAAGTCGAACACCCGGTGCTTGGCGGGCAACGGGCCGGGCACCGGCGCCGGGTGCGGCCCGACCAGTCCGCCCAGGAACACCTCCGCCAGGTGCGAGGTCGTGGCCTGCCACGGCACCGCCGACTGCACCAGCCGCATCACCGGCACCGACAGCGGGGAGACCGCCGCCAGATGAGCCGCCAGCCGGTACGCCTCCGGGGTGGCCGCGTCCCGGAAATGCTGGGCGCTGGTCAGGTCCCGGGCGGCGGTCACACTGCCGTACGGGTCCGGGCGGGCCAGTAGCGGCAGCTCCACGGTGGCGCCGGGCGAGGCCAGCAGCCGAGCCCACGCGCGCAGCGGCTCGGGCGTCGGCTCCAGCACGGGCACCGGCACCCCCTCGAAAGCGGACAGTTCCAACGGCAGCACCGGATCACTGACCTCCCAGGCCGCGTTGGCGCCACCGATCCGCCGGGTGGTGACTTGCCAGCGCTCCGCGGCGATGCCGGATGCCTCCCACATGTCCGGCGGCAGCGTCTGCATCACCGCTACCGGACCGCGCGAAGCCCACTCCGCCAGCAGCCGGTGCATCGCGCCGGACCGCCAGGCGGCGCCCATACCGTCGCTGACGACGAGGGCGAGGGTGCGCCCGGAAGGGTCGTTCACGGTGCTCAGCGGCAGTACACCGCTCTCGGGCCGGAACGGTCTGGCGCGCAGAGTGGGATCGCGGGCACCGCGCGTGTCGAGGCCGAACACACGAATGGTGGCGAAGGCGCCCAACCGCTCCAGCAGCGTGCGCAGTTCGGCGCCGAGCCGGTGCCAGAGCAACATCGACAGACCGTCGTCGACGAGCAGCGCGAGATTGAGCCAGCGTTCCCGCAACGGTCGCTCCACCACGTCCGGCAGTTCGGTCTCGGCGAGCAGGGCCGCGGTGCGCTCCTCGTCGATCTCCGTGCGGTGGCGGCTGTCGAGCCGGCGCCGCAACGGCCGGAGGGCACGCCCCACCGCCAGTTCGTCGGCGAAGGCCTTGCTCTCGGGCACCCGCACCGGCAGTGCTCGTCGCGGCTCGGGCGCGGACGGGGTGAGCCGCATGTCCGGTACCGGTGTCTGCCGGGCCGACGCGTACAGGGAGGGGGCGGTGAGGTCGGGCAGGTCCGGGTCGTCGGGTTGCGGTGCCGCCTCCTGCGGGGCGGGCCGGCCGGGCTCGGGGACGGGGTCCGGTGCCGGCCGGCCGGCGCGAGGCGGCGGCTCGCGCAGCAGCGGAGCGTCCGTGCCCGCGGGCAGCCGGCGGGCGAGCCAGAGCACGTCGAGGACCTGGTCCGCGTCCAGGTCCTGGCCGCAGGCCGCCAGGACCCGCAGCACCTCGGTCAGCCGCTCGCCGCCGCCCGCCACGGTCACATGGCTCCGGTGAGTTGGTGCAGTACGGCGTCCAGCAGGCCGTCCGCTTCCAGGTCGACTCCTCCGGTGCGCAGGAAGACGGCGTTCAGCAACTGGTCGGTGGCCAGTTCACCCAGCGCACGGCGGCGCAGGAAGGCGTCGATCAGGTCGTCCGCCTCCTGTAACGCCTCCTCGCCGAGGTGCGCGGTGACGATGGTGCGCAACCGGTCCTCGTCGGGCACCGGCAGTTCCAGCCGGAGACAGCGGCGCAGGAACGCGGGCGGGAAGTCCCGCTCCCCGTTGCTGGTGATGATCACCACTGGGAACTCGGCGCACTGCACGAGCCCTTGGTGCACCCGGACGGTGCCGCGGTGGTCGGAGGTCTGCACCTCCACGTCGGCCGTGCCCTCCGGCAATCGGACCAGCTCCTTGATCTCGAAGTAGCCCTCCTCGAACACGGTGAGCAGGTCGTTGGGCAGGTCGACGTCGCCCTTGTCCATCTCGTCCACGAGCAGACAGCGCGGGGCGGCGGACGCCACCAGCGCCGTACCGAGCGGTCCGAGCCGGATGAACTGGCCGATGGAGGGTTCGCCCTCGCTGCGGTCCCGGCTGAGCGTGGTTTCCCGCAGCCGGCCGATGGCGTCGTACACGTACAGGGCATCCGGCACGGAGGAGCGGCTGGTGACGGACCAGCGCAGCAGATCGCCCAGGCACAGTTCGTGCGCGACGGCCCGGGCCAGGGATGACTTGCCGGTCCCGGCGGGCCCGGTCACCAGCAGCGGACGGCGCAGATGCAGGGCCGCGTTGACGATGTCGGCGTGCCGCGGGTCGATGATGTACGGCAGCTTCGGACGCGTGACGCGCGCCGGGGTGAACCGCCGCCAGGGCGGGGCTGCGGGGAGGCTGACGGCCCGCGGAACGCCGTCGCCCCGGAACAGACGCCAGTCGGCGCCGGCGGCGGATGTCATGGGCCCTCCTGAGGTTCGGACAGGTGCAGGCGAGGGACGCTGCGGTCGGCATCGGCCCAGGCGAGGACCGGCCGGCCGGGGAACTGGGGTGGGTCGGCCTGGGCGTTGGCCCGGTAGTCGTGGACCGTGTCGGGCAACTCCCGGGTGGCTACCCCGGACATGTGACGGACGCTGTGCGACGGGCCGTCCTCGCGCCGGTCCCACATCACCACAGGTATGCCCAGCGCCAGGCACGTCTGCACGATGCGGTCCCGGTGAGGGCCGGGCGGTACGTCCACGGAGACGCGTACCGTGTCGAGTTGGTTGACGAGCCGGGAGTACAGCGTGTCCCGGTCCGCGGGTTCGGAGACGACGAGCGTCCTGCCCGAGTCCAGGCGGCTCCATCTGCTGCGCCAGCGGGAGACGAAGCGCCCGTTCCGGCGCAGGAGTTCGGGGCAGTGCACGACCAGCGGGAACTCCACCCCGAGTACGCCGGGCACCAGTTCGGCCGGATGGTCCCCGGCCGTCCACTCGTCGACGGGCAGGTTGAGGCCGCCGCGGTCCACGAGCACCTCCACCAGGGGTGGCCGCTCGTCCTCCGCCGGAGGGGTGAGCGAGTCCAGCACGCGCAGCACCTGGCGCGCCGCCTCCGAGGTCGAGTACGGCTTCACGCTCTCTGCGGAGACCTGCCGGGGCCCGGCCCCCTCGTCGCACCAGATCCGCAGCCGGTGCCGGTCCCGCCCGGCGTTGGCCACCTGCACCAGTACCCGCACGCGTGTGGCCCGCACGCGCGTCGACCGCGCCCACTCCTGGGCGTCGAAACGCCGTTCACCGAGCGCCGACCGCTCGATGCCCAGCCGTCGGGCCACCCCGTCCGCCCACAACCGCAGCTGTGCCCGCCGGGTGTCGGGGCACAGGGCACCGACGTACTCCACCACCCGCAGCAGCGCGGGCACCCGGCGTTCGTCGCCGCTCGCGTGACCGTCCCCCGGGAGGGTCTCCAGATGATCGAGCAGCGCGTCCACGGTCTCACCGCCGGGCCGCGCCGCCAGGTGCGGTAACGCGGCGCGGACCACCTCGGGGAACCGCCCCAGCACAGCCGGGGAGAGAGCGCGCAGGTGTCCGCACAACTCCTTGTACTCCGCCGAGGTCAGCAGCCGTGGTGTGCGGGACAGGGCACCGGCGGCCAGGACCCGGTCGGCGCCCCGTGGATCGTCCCGGCGCAGAATGCCGGTGAGCGCGGCCATGGCGCGCGGACGCGTCAGCACGAAGGCGGTGAACTCCTCCGGCGTGGGCGGTACGACGTCACTGCCGGGCTCCACCCCGCACAGCCGGGCCAGCCGACGGGCGCAGTCACCCCGTCCGCTCGGCGAGGGCAGCAGGTCCTCGATCACTCCGAGCAGCACCTCGAAAGCGGGATCGTCCGGCTCGACCGGCGAGGGCCGGATGGCGTCCAGCACCCCGAGGGAGCCCAGTTCGGCCTCGACGGCCTGCCAGGGCATGGCCCAGCTGCGCCGGATGACGCCCTGGAAACCGAGTTCGAGTGGCGCTCCGGCGTCGTCCACCGGCATGAAGTGCCCGACGACCAGCCCGACCACGGCCTGCTCCTCCCGGCACCACAGGGGGCCGCCGCTGTAACCGGGGCCGACGGCCATGCCGGTGGAGGCGCCGTCCAGATAGGCCAGGCGGCCGTGCAACGAGGAGACGGTGAGCCGGGCGAGGGTGGAGGCACGGCCCCCGCCGTGCCAGGCCTCCGCCTTCTGGCCGGTCGTCATGGCGGCCTGGCGGGGCGGGGGCGCTAACCCGCCGGCCGGGGCGTCCACGCGCAGTACCGCGAGGTCGCCGAGCCACTCGGCGGCGCCTGCGGTCACCGGCCCGCCGCCACGGGCGCGGGGCGGGATCCAGTGGGCCACGCGGGAGGAGAGCCGCCGGCCCCGCACCATGTCGTCGTCACGCACCTCCACCGGAACCTCGCCGACGCCCGGCGGCCGTGCGTCGAACATGTCCCTGCCCAGAGCGGCATTGACGACATGCGCACAGGTCAGCACCGTGTCGGGGCCCAGAACGAAGCCCGCCCCGGCGGTCTTGCCGTCCTCGGTCCGCCGGACGGTCACGACATGGCGGGAGGGATCGTCGGAGCTGTCCCACCGGTTACGGAACCACCCCACGCGTCACTCCGCGCCGGGCGTCGCGCCGGCGTCCGCGCCCGGTTTCCAGCTGGCCGTGACGGTGAGATGCGCCTGCCCGGCCGCGCCGACGATCCCGAACTTGAGGTCCTGCCCGACCTGCACGCCGAAGGTGACGCTCAGCTCGGTGGGCGGCTCCGGCACCGCCATGGCCGCGTTGTGGACCTCCTGCAACAGCGGCCCGATGGGGCGCAGGGCGGCGCGCAGCGCGTCGGCGGCGAAGTTCGCGACCGCCCGGCCGGCGGCCCCGACCGGCACGGCGCGGCCCATCCCTTCGGGAAGGTCATCATCCACGGCGGAAGGCACCGCACCCGCGACGGACGTCAGCAGGAAACGGACCGGAGTGCCGTCGGAGAGCGCGAGATCGGGTGAAGTCGACACGTCATCAGTATCGGCCCGAACCTCACACGGAACGCGGCCTTCGCCCAACTCGGTTACCCAAACGAGGCCTTGGGGGTCTCACGGGTCAAGCTCGCCTCAAAGCACGACCCGGGCCGGGCAAGGCGCCGCCCTGTCACCACCGTCCGGGCCACCCGCTCCGGCGGCGGCTCGGCCGCCACCGTCCGGGCTTCCCCGCCCCACCCCAGGCCGATCATCCGGTTGGCGACCTCCATCCAGCGGATGACTGCGCGCAGGTCGGCCCCGAAGGGCCGTCAGCCGATCTGTTCGGCCAGGGCGAGGATGATGCCTGAGGGGCCGCGGAGGTAGCAGAGGCGGTAGATGTCCTCGTACCGCGCCACCTCACCGAGCAGTTCGGCGCCATGGGGGCGCAGGCGGGCGATGGTGTCGTCGATGTCGTCGACAGCGAACATGACCCGGTGCTGGCCCAGCGTGTTCGGCGGGTTGAGCGATCCGGCGCCGATCGCCGCGGGGGCGTGGTACTGCGCGAGCTCCAGCTTGCCGTGGCCGTCCGGGGTGCGCATCATCGCGATGTCGCTGCGGACGCCGTCGAGTCCGACGGCCTGGTCCGCGAAGAGGCCCTCGATCTGCGCCTTGCCTTCGACCTCCATGCCCAGTTCGGTGAAGAAGGCGACTGCGGCGTCCAGGTCTTCGACCACGATGCCGACGTTGTCCATCCGCTGAAGCGTCATGACGGTTCTCCCTCTGCGTTGCGCGGCACTTCGAGGCCACCGGTATACCGAGGACGTAGCCGGCGGCTCGTTCTCGACACCCATGAAGGGGCTCAGTTCACCAGACCCGCTTCTGGCCCCGCTCTGGGGCGACCCAATCGCCGAGAGGGAACCATCGGGCATTTGGATGAGGCACCCCGGGAGTCCGGAGAACCGTCCCACTCCGCCTCGCGGCCCACCTCGCGGGCAGGGCTGGGTCGGGCACGGGCGCGGCGAGCATCGGTTCCGGCAGCTTCCACGTCACAGGGCCATGCCTTCCACCCGGGCGGCCCGCGTCAGGCGGTCGCGAACCCGGGGTGGTTCGGTCGCGGTGATCGACCCTGACCTCATCGGCGACCCCAACGGCTACGTCCCGGGGGAAACCGTCCAGAGTGTCTGGCGGGTCGGCAGAGACGGCAACGCTGACCGGCGAGTTCGTGGAGAATCCGAACTCTGGCCGCCCGAGAACGCCTGTGCCTAGCTCGCTGCTTCCGACCGCGCAGCAGGCGACGGCCGCCTCCGCTGATCCAGCGGGGCCCACCAGGCCGGCAGACGCGACCGCGCCGTCCGCCGTCCGCCGTCCGCCGTCCGGCTCAGGCTTACGAGAGTCGTCGTCAGCCGCGCGGTAGGAATACGTCGTCGCTATTGAGGCGCGATCAAAAACAGTTAGTCGCGGTTCTGTTAATTTCTGCACCTCGCCTCGACCTTGTCAGGGACACGCATACGCAAGGAAAGTTCTCCTGCGGGTTCGGCAGTGGCTCCCCGGCCGTAATCCGCACTTCCCCCACATGGCCGCCGTCGGCGGCCGTCCTGAAATGGAGACAAGGTGCTTCGTCTACGCTCGACCCTGGCCTCAGGCGCCGCGGCAGCGGCATTGCTCATATCCGCCGGTGCCATCTCGGCTCATGGTGCCACCGCTGATGAATCCTCGACCTCCGCCGCCCCGAACGGCCGCTACCAGACGCAGATGGTGCGCGCCCTCGCCGACTCCCTCGGCATCAGCGACACGGCGGCCGTGCGCAGACTCGACTCCCAGTCCCGGCAGCAGACGGCCCTCGAAGGCCTGCGGTCCTCGGGAGTCGACACCCGCGGGGCATTCTTCGACAGCGAGGGCCGGCTGACGGTGAACGTCACCGCCCCCGACACGGCACGAGAAGTCGAGGCCGCAGGGCTCAGGGCACGCCTGGCGCGGCACAGCGCCGGCGAACTGGACCGCGTCAAGACCGCGCTGGACAAGTACGCCGAGATCAACACGCCCGCCGGTGTGCAGGGCTGGGGTGTGGACCCCATGTCCGACACGGTCATCGTCCATGTGCGCGACACCGCGGCGGCCGGCACCGGGACGTTCCTGAAGAAGGCCAGGTCCCTCGGCTCAGCGGTCACCGTGCGGCACGACGCGGGCAGGGCCGTGTCGACGGCCGGTATATACCCGGGCAGCAGGATGGATTACGGCAACCACTACTGTTCGGTCGGCTTCGGCGCCCGCACCACCTCCGGTCAGCAGGTACTGGTGACCGCCGGGCACTGCGTCGAGACCCTGCCCGACCTGTATTTCGCCGGCAGCCACTTCGCCAAGGGCTCCACCACCCGCTTCCGCCACGGCCAGACCAGCATCGACATGGGCCTCGCCACTGTCGACGCCGGTACCACCATCACCACCCAGGTGGGCACCTGGAACAACGGCGCCGATATCGCCATCCAGGGCAGCCGGCGCGCCGCGGTGGGCTCCGACGTCTGCAAGTCCGGGGCCACCTCCCACTGGACCTGTGGCTCCATCAAGTCCTACAACTACTCGGTGACCTACACCGACCCCGGCCAGCCCGCGACGCTGGTGACCAATCTCGGCCTGAGCAATACCTGCGATCTGGGTGGGGACAGTGGCGGCGCCTGGATCTCCGGCAACCAGGGCCAGGGCATGACCTCCGGCGGTCAGACCGACAACCAGTGCAACGGTGTCTACGGGCAGGGCACGTCCTACTTCCAGCCCCTGGACGACACCCTGCGGTACTACGGCCTGAGCCTCAACACCGCCTGATCCGTACCGACGGACCTCGGCGCGGCGGTCCCCATGACGCCGCGCCGAGCGGGCGCGACCCCGGGCGACGGGTTCCGACCGGTGCACCGACGCGGCGGCCTCGCCGCGCACCACGACGGACCCCCGCCGCCGCCCCCCACGGGGGTCGCGCCGCGCACCACCCCCACAGGGGTCGCAGCGAACGACCGCCGGCGTGCCGAACTCCCCTCGCACCGCTGTTCCGGGAGCGTCCATGAACCAGCCGTACCACCCGCCGGTCCCGGACGACACGGGTTACCGGACAGCAGCCGAGACCGCGGACCGGACCGTGGGAGGGCAGCCACCGACCCGCAACACGTTCGATGAGGCGTTCCGGACGGCGCTGAAGGCCAGCGGGCTGTCATTGCAGCGGCTGCACCACCACCTCGGTCAGCGTGGCGTCGCGGTGAGTCCCGTGACGCTGAGCCACTGGCAGCGCGGCAGGAGTCAGCCGGAGCGCCGGCAGTCCCTGCGCGCGGTCGCGGAGATCGAGGACATCCTCGGTCTGCCGCGCGGCGCGTTGCAGACCCTGCTGACCAGCCGCCGGCCCCGTGGCCGCGCCGTGAGCACGCCGGGTGAGTCCTCCGAGGCTCTCTCGCGCATTCTGAGCCCCGGCGCGCCACTCGAAGTGGTGCTGGGCGCTGACGCCTACCGATTCAACGAAGATCTCGTCAGCCTCTCCGTCCAGGAGACCGTGCTTCTCGACGCGTACGGCTGCATAGCGCGCTACGCGGTCAGCCACGTCGTGCGCGCCGCGCAGGACGGGGTCAGCCGTCTCACCGCCCACCACAACCTCGACGACATCGAGACCCCTTCCGTGCAGGTGGCCGTCCAGTGCGGACGTCTGGAGGCACTGCGGTTCCGCCAGGAACTGGGCTCGGCGGTCTTCGACATCGGGTTCGGGCGCCCGCTGCGCCGAGGAGACACCGCGATCGTGGACTACACCCTCGACGTAGGCCCGCGCTGGAAGCCCTCCGACCACCACGAACGCACCCTGGCCGTCCCCGTGAGGCAGTACCTCCTGCACATCTTCTTCCATCCCGATCGTCTTCCGTCGGTCGTGTTCGGGTACTACAAGCAAGCTTCCGGCGCGGAACGGCGGGACATCCGCCCCCTCGTCCTGGACGCCTCGCACAGCGTGCACATCATGCCCGCCAAGTGCACTGGCGGGATCTACGGGATCGCCTGGGAACAGGAGGGCCCCGACCGTTGACGCGTGTGATTTGCGGTGGGTGTGGTCGGGGGGGAGAGGAGGGGCGTAGGCCGGGGGCTGGGGTGTAAGGGCTCGGCTGGTGAGGACATGAAGGCCCACTGCATCGCGGTGATCAAGGCCAACCAGCCGAAGCTGCACCAGCACCTGAAGCAGCTGCCCTGGCGGGATGTTCCGCTGCTGGGGAGCGCCCGCGCCACCGCGCACGGCCGTGACGGAATCCGCCGCGTCAAGACCGCTGCCGTGCCATCGGCGCCCTGCGCCTGAGTGGATGCGACGACATCGCCGCCGGCCTGCGCAAGCACGGACGAGAGGCCACCCGCCCACTGGTCACCCTCGGCCTCACGTGATCAAACCGGGCAGATCTCCTGAACGGCAGTGCCCTGCCTGCTTGACGGTCCGGATCACGGGTGCTGTCTCGACCTGCGTGATGGCCGGCAGCGCGGCCACCCGGGTGGTCAGGTATCGATACAGCTCCCACTGGTTCGCGCACACCACGCTCGCGTACAGGTTGGTCGGCCCGGTCGTGGCGGCGGCGAACGCGATCTCTGGATGCTCGGCCAGCGCCTGACCGACCTCCGTCAGATGCGCGGGGGCCACCGAGAGCCAGAGCAGGGTTCGGCTGCCCATGTCGAACATGCGCCAGTCGACGTCGATGTCCAGGTACAGAACCCCGCGTTCGCGCAGTTCCGTCAGCCGGCGCCGGACCGTCGTCGCCGACCAGCCGGTCACCGCGGCCAACTGCTCGAACCCGGCTCGTCCGTCGGTGGCGAGCGTGGCGAGCAGCTTGCGATCGCCGTCGTCGAGCCGCACCGGTCCCAGCCGGTTCGACACCGGCAGCGGGCGCAGCCGCTCGATCGCCATCTCGTCCAGTGATCCGAGCTTGCCGATCAGGTTGTCCGGACCGCCATAGAAGGCGTGCAGCACCGAATGCGCGGTCACCCCCTCCACGCGGGGGGTACGGGGTAACTTGACCAGCAGCAGCGCCTCGCTGTCGGCCTCGCTCTCGGCGCGGACCACGCAGGTGATCTCGGTGCCGCCGGAGCTGAGGCTCACCCAGGAGGTGTCGGGGCGTCTGGCCAGCGCCTCGGCGACCGGGACCGACGCGGTGGGCGCGCATCGCACTCTCAGGAACCACAGCACCCCGCCCAACGCGGTCGGGTCGACCCCGCAGAGCACCCGCACCGCTCCGGCCGACCGCAACCGGGCGTACCGACGGGCGATGGTGCGATCCGACACGCCGAGAACCTCGGCGATAGTGCTGAACGGGGCCCGGCCGTCAATCTGCAGGGCGTGCACGAGCCGACGATCCAGCTCGTCGTAGTCAGATTCCACCGATACGAAGGTAAGCAATGTCGGATACCACCGCAACCGAGCCGGTCGCTGGCTCGGTTGGCCCGGCCGGTGGAGCGTTGCTCGTGTCCTGACCGGCACGACCAGGGGAGAAACCAATGGATACCGACGTGCTCATCGTTGGCGCAGGCCCGACCGGAATGACGCTGGCCAACGAACTGCTGGTGGCGGGGGTGTCGACCGTGCTGGTCGACAAGCTGCCGCAGCGCAGCGACTTGTCCAAGGCAGGCGGTATGCAGTCCCGCACGCTGGAGGCACTCGACCAGCGCGGGCTGCTGGAACCGTTGCTGGCCACCGGGGACTACCCGGTCATCGACGGCCACTTCGCCGGCATACCGCTCCCGGCCCACCTCGCTCGGCACCGCCTGCCGTGGCGGTCCGTGCCGCAGGTGGCGATCGAGGGGTTCTTCGAGAAGCACCTCGCCGCGCACGGCATACACATCCGGCGGGAACACGAGTTGGTCGGCCTCGCCCAGGACGTGGACAAGGTCACCGCGACCTTCGCCCACGGCGCCACCGTCCGCGCCCGGTATCTCGTCGCCGCCGACGGTGCGCACAGCACGGTCCGGTCGCTGTTGCGGGCCGGGTTTCCCGGCCGACCGGGCACGTTGACCGTGGTCGCCGCCGACGTGCGGTTGAGCGGCGTCGACCCATTGATATCGCACACCTGGAGCGACGACGGGCACTGGGCGGCACTGTTCCCCCTCGGTACCGATCCGCAGGGCAGGCCGCTGCGCAGGCTCGCCCTGGGCGGGCCAGGCCGGTCACTGCCCAGGGAGGTCCCGGTCACCGAGGAGGAGATCCGCGACGGCCTGCGCATGGTGTTCGGATCGCGGGTGCATCTGCTCGAACTGCGCTACGCCCGCCGTATCACCGACGCGGCCCGGCAGGTCGAGCAGTACCGGCACGGGCGGGTGTTCCTGACGGGCGATGCCGCCCACGTCCACCTTCCGCTCGGCGCGCAGGGCATGAACACCGGGATGCAGGACGCGCTCAATCTCGGTTGGAAACTCGGCGCCGCGGTGCACGGCTGGGCACCGGAGAACTTGCTGGAGACGTATCACACGGAACGGCACCCAGTAGGCGCCGCCGTGCTGCGCAACGTCCAGGCGCAGAGCCTGCTGATGGACTGGGCGGGCACCCGCGACCTAGACGTGGCGGCCTTCAGGGAGATCTTCACGGCCATGGTGCAACTGCCGGACGTCCAGAACTTTCTCGCCGACACGTTGTCCGGGATCGCCATCCGCTACCCGATGCCGGGCACCGAGACCCATCCGCTCGTCGGCCGGCCTGCGCCGGACATGGACCTCCTCGGCCCGGTCCGGCTGCACGCACTGCTACGGTCCGGGCGCGGCGTCCTGCTCGACCCGGCAGACACGTTCGCCGAAGTCGCCGCCCTCTGGTCAGACCGAGTGGACCGCGTGGGCCAGGGCGCCGACACCGAGCCGATGCTCATCCGGCCGGACGGCTACGTGTGCTGGGCCAGCAGCCCGGATGGCGGCACGCATGACCTGGAACGGACGCTCGGCCACTGGTTCGGCGAGCCCCGATGAACGAACGGGCAGTCGGCCATCACGGTGATCGTTCAAGGGGCCCGTCGGAGGGCATGGCCGGGGGAAGGAACGAGATCCGCCACGTGCGCGACACCACGTTCGCCGAGGACGCCTCGCACGGCCTCACCTGATCAAACGGGGCAGAACCCCTGAACGACGCCGCCCTGGGGCTGGGGCAACGATGAATTGCAGTACTACACGGACGAGGTGGCCAACTCCGCTTTCGGCGGCGCGGGCCACCTCCTGATCTCGGCGAGATGGGCCCCTGCTGGAGCAGAACTGCCGTGCCACACACAGCAGTTCTGTACCTGGACGTCGGCCCGCCTCACCACTGAGGGAAAGGTCGCCCTCACCCGTGGACGCGTGGAGATCCGCGCGAAGAAACCCACCGGCACGGGACTGCTGCCGGCGATCTGGATGCCGGGCGACAACGGAGTCGAGTGGCCCGGACAGGGAGAGATCGACATCTGCGAGGTGGTCGGCGGAGAACCGCGAACGGTGTACGGCACGGCGCACGGACCGTCCTACTTCAATGGGAACGGGATCGGCGGCTCCAGCACCCTCCCGGCCTACGCGTCGCAGACCTTTCCACACCTACGCCGTCGACAAGCAGCCGTGCCGCATCACCTGGTCCGTCGGCGGAAAGCCGTACTTCACCTTGACCCCGTCGAAACTGCCGAAACCACGCGACTGGGTCTTCGAACAGGACATGCACCTTCTGCCCAGCGTCACCGTCGGCCGCGACTGGCCCGGTCCTCCCGACGCCTCGACGCCGTTCCCCGCGACGATGACGGTCGACTACGTGCGCTTCTACGTCGAGGGCCACGCGTGACAGTCCGCAGCGCCCCCGCGTCCACCGCCGGCCGGTAGTGCACGGCGCCGGGCCGCTCGCGGTGGACGATCTGGCGCACGTCGTCCTGACCGACTACGCCAGGCCGGGCCCGGGAGGAGGGGGGAGGGGCGCCTCATCGAGGTCCGACGCACCACACCGGCAGCACCGGGCGTCACTACTGGGGCACCCGTACGGCGTTCCGGCAGGCCGTGCGGATCAGAAGGCCGTGTGGTCGAACCAGTGGTCGAGGACCGTGGCGTCCCCCGAGACGTCGAAGACCGTCTCCTGGTACGACCGTCGGCCGTAGAGCAGCAGCAGAAGATCCGCCGCCTGCCCCCGCACTGCCGCCGTGTCCGGCCCGGACTCGGCAACCCCGCCGGACGACAGCGTGATACCGGCCGGCTCCAGCCGCACTCGCCATTGCTCACCGGTCGCATCCGTGCACCGGAACGCGATCGTCTCGCCGTCGCCGCGCAGCTTCGTCCCCCCAGGCGCGAACAGCCCCGCGTACGGCAGATTCACCAAGAACTCGTCCACTCCGTCCGCCGCCAACACCGGGTCGACGTCCGGCTCCCGGCCGACGGCACGCTCCGCATCCACCCGGTGCACCAGCGTCTCGAACAGCATCCGGCGCGCCCAGAACCGCGCATGCCCGTCCTCGCCCCATGTCCACATCGGCGTGTCGGGGTCTGTGTCCCGCAGCACGGCCGCCACGTCGGGCACCCCCGCCGTCACCCAGTCGGGGTAGCCCCGCGGGTCGTCGGGCAGCCCCAGCTCCACGTCCCGGCTGCGGGGAAACTCCTGCACGCGCCGGGACAGCAGGGTGCAGAACCAGCGTTGCAGCGAGCCCACGTGCCGGGTGAGCTCGGCCAGTGTCCAGTCGGGGCAGGAGGGCACGGCACCCGCGGGGTCGGCGCCGCGCACCGCCTCGGCGAACCGGTGGGTCTCCCGCTCGATCTCCTCACGGTAGGTGTCGTACGGCAGGGGATGTCCTGCGTTGCTCGTCGTCGCCATCTGCTGCGCCGTTCTGTCACGGGTACGGGATTCCGGTGACGATCAGTGTGGCGGTTGGAGTGCACTTGAAGGCAAGTCGACCCCGGGTGCCTCGTCCATCCGGCTGCTGACGCTCGGAGGGAAACCGCTTGTTCGTACGGGTAAGGTACAGCGCCGGGGGCTAGGACCGGGCGGCCTCGTCCTGCGGCGGCGTTCTTCGGCCCGGTCGGCGAACTCGCACGGGGAGAAGGCCGGCGGTCGCGGGTTCGCGATCCGCCGACGGGCGGCGAGTCGCGCCTGGGCGGCTTCCTCGCCGGTGTGGCAGGCGGTGGAGACATCACCGGCGGGCGTCCCGGACGGCT
Organism: Streptomyces sp. NPDC028722; assembly: GCF_040637655.1. Taxonomy (NCBI): domain Bacteria; kingdom Bacillati; phylum Actinomycetota; class Actinomycetes; order Kitasatosporales; family Streptomycetaceae; genus Streptomyces; species Streptomyces sp. NPDC028722. Next base: position 32,967 of record NZ_JBEZWU010000012.1, on the reverse strand, counting down.
TCCGCTACGAGATCACGGTGGACGGCCGCACGGTGTACGCGGCGGACCCCCGGCTCACCGAGGGCAGCCGCCGGCCAGTGAGGTGAGCCGGAGCGAGCTGCGGGAAAGACGGCCAGGCAGCCTGGGGCCCGGCGGCCAGCATGCGCCTGACCACTGACCGATCTTCAGAGCGCCGGTTCAGCCACGTGGCCGGGGGAAGTGGCAGGCGATGGGCAGGCATTGCTGGCTGCCCATCGCCTGAGGGGCGCGGAAGTGTCGTACGGCTGCGGCTGCGGCTGCGTCGGCGTTGGGCGCGGCCGTACGTCGAGCAGACCCGTGCCCCTTGGGCCGGACCGTCAGGCGAGCAGGGAGGCGAGCCTGCGCCATTCCTCCCTGGGGAGGGTGCCGTCCGTGCCGTCCGTGACCACTTGCAGGGCCACGTGGTCCGCGCCTGCCTCATGGAAGGCGGTGACGCGCTCGCGGATCCGGGTCTCGTCGCCCCAGGCGAAGACCGCGTCGATGAGACGGTCGCTGCCGCCGCCGGTGACGTCGGCCTCCGTGAAGCCCAGGCGCAGGAAGTTGTCCGTGTAGTTGGGGAGTTCCAGATAGCGGGCCAGGTAGGCGCGGGCCGTCTCCCGGGCGCGGCTCGGGTCGGTCTCCAGGACCACCTTGAACTCCGGCGCAAGCAACGGCCCTTCGCCCAGGATCTCGCGGGCCCGGGCGGTGTGTTCGGGCGTGACCAGGTAAGGGATCGCGCCGGCCGCGCGGTCGCCGGACAGGGCCAGTATCCTGGGGCCCAGCGCGGCCAGCACCCGGCGGCCGGCGGGTACGCCCGCTGTGTCGAGCTCGTCGAGGTAGCCGGTCATCGCCGCGTACGGGCGCTGGTAGTTCTTCACCAGCGGGCCGTGGCTGACGCCGAGCCCCAGCACGAAGCGGCCGGGATGGGCCGTCTCGATCTCGGCGAAACCGGCCGCCGTCGTGGCGCTGTCCTGCTGCCACACGCTCTGGATGCTGGTGCCGACCGTGATGCGCCGGGTCGCCCCGATGAGCGGGGCTGCGTGGTCCACGGTGCTGTTGCCGCCCAGCCAGACGGCGCCGTACCCGAGCTCCTCCAGCTCGGCCGCGGCCTCGTTCAGTTCACCACGCCGGTCCGGATCCTCCGAGCGCAGCTCGCCGCTCCAGACGCCGTACCGGCCGAGGTTCTCCTTCAGTGAGGTGGTCATCGGATGGGATCCCTCCGGTGGTGGGCAGTGCCGTGATCATCACGTCTTCCGCCCCTGCCAACCAGAGGGCGTGCCGGGTGATTCCCGCTCTTGCCTCACCCGGCCGAACGGCCGGGGAACCGTTCCAGCGTCTGCACCCCGAACCGGGAGTCCTGGAGTCGGCACGGGCCCCGGACCGTCGCCCCGAGCGTGCATGCGGTGACGTCATGGGAGTCGTTCGGCAGGACAGGGGCCCGTACTCGCCGTCGGTGTGTTCAACACCGGCGTTGACAGCGATGACGATGCCGAACTGGGCCTGGAAGAGTTGAGAAATTCCGTCAGCCGACGATGCGCGGGCTGCCTGCCGTTGCGGACGCAGGCGGGGTCCGGCCTGCGGCCGCTATCCGGCGCGTGACCTGGTGGGTCGCAAACGGTCTCGGACGGGCGCCTCCCCCCGATCACCGTCAACGCCCGACCGTCGCAGCGGATGCAGGGCCGCAGGGCGCGCGGCACACTGGCCATCTGACCCTGGACGGTGGTGGCAGGAGCATGGCGCGCATGGCTCAGTGGGCGTCGGTGCTCCTGTGATGGCCACCGGGCTGCAAGACCAGTAGCGGCCGTACGCGAACCCGGAGGCTGCCCGCCGGGCGGCGCACACCTTCTCCGCGGTCAGGCCGGCCGCGGGGCGGCAGTCAGCAGCATCCGGTGGGTCCCGGGTGTGGTCAGCGGGGCCAGGACCAGACGGTCGGCGATGGCGCGGACCCGGCCCGGCGCTGCGCACCGCTCATGCCGTCGCCGACCGCCTGGCCGCGGTGCCGGCCGGCCTGCGCGAGCGCGGACTCCTCGACACCGACGGCCGGTACTCCGGCGCCGGGCGGCAGACCAAGCAACGTATCGAAGCCCTCATCGACGGGCCCGCCGCCCCACCCGCGGGCCGCACGTATCCCCCGTACAAGGCCCCGTCCGTTCGCCCGGCGCATGTACTGCCCGCCTGACTCCTCTTTCCGACGCCGATCCGCCCCGGGGGACTCGACCGGTAGAAGTAGGCGGGCCGTACTTCCGCTGCGGGAACTGCCTGGGGCGGCGGGCACGCCGATGGTCGACTGGATGCGGGGCCCCGGCCGCGGGCAGGGCCCCGCCAGGCTCGGTGTCGTCGGGAGCATGCGCCGACGCGCCGGACATCGAACAGACCGAAGGGGACGGCCATGGGACTGGGTCTCGGGGAACAGATAAGCAGACGTCAGATGCTGTCGATCGGCGCGCTGTCGGGCGCGGCGGTGGCGGGCACCACCCTGTGGGCGCCGGCACGGGCCTCGGCGGCAGCGGCTCCGGCCATCTTCTACTCTCCGCACCAGGACGACGAGGCGCTGGGCCTGGCGGGTTCCATCCTGGAGCACAAGGCCGCTGGCCGGCCCGTCTATCTGGTGCTGGTGTCCAGGGGGGAGAACGACCAGTTGGCGGTGAAGATGAACCAGGACCCATGCCCGCTGACCGTCGGGAACTCCCGCCACCCGTGCGCCGCCGGCGGCCACCACGGTCTGTCGTGGCCGACGGACGGGGCGAGCGTCATCGTGCCGGCCCGCACCGCGGAGTTCATGGCCTCCGCGAAGGCCCTCGGCGTCGACAAGGTCATCAACTTCAAGCTGAAGGACTCCCCGTACAACTCCGAGGACAACTATTACCGCTTCGTGGACGCGGTGAAGGCGAAGATCAAAGCACTCGCGAAGCAGTACCCCGGCGCCTCGCACAAGTTCACCGCCGGCTGGCTGGAGGAGACCGACACCCACAAGGCACTCGCGGACGCGGCGTACTTCCTCGTCAACGAGGGCGTGCTGACGGACGTGCGGTTCAACTACGTCTACGCCTACGACAAGCCCAAGAGCCAGCGGGCCAACGGCGCCGCGTACGTGCTGAACATCCCTCCGGCCCACATGGCGATCAAGCGCAAGGCGATCTACTGCTACAACACGTGGGCCCCCGACCGCAATCTCTACGCGCTCGGCTACCACAGCGTGCCGGACAAGATGGAGAGCGCGCATGAGGACCCCCGGGAGTTCGTGTTCACCATCCCCTCGACGTACCAGCCCGGCCCCATCGCCCACTAGCTTGATCTTTAACCTGTAGGACCCTTCGGGGCCGGGTCGCACGCAGCCCTGCGCCGCCGCCTGCTGCGCCTGGCCGTACGACTCTGGTGGCACCCCTATGGGGAGACGGTCCCCTCGGCGCCGGCGGTGCGCTGCGAACTGCGCCGGCTGGCCCGCGCCCGGGAAACCGTCCAGGCCGCGTGACTGCCCGCCCCGGCCGAGTCCCGAGCGACGGCGCTGGAAGCCTGTGACCAGTGCGAACGGTATGCAAAGGGCTACCCCGAGTGGCTTGAGTGGCGGCAGCCGCGACCCCGCTCCAGGCTGGGAGGGTCCACCGAGCGACAGGATCCATCGAGCGACAGGATGGGAGACGCACATGACCTCCGTACTCCGTCACCACGGCCTTCGTACGCTCGGCGCCGGTGCCCTCTCCGTGGTGCTGCTCTCCGGTGGGACGGCCGGAGCCCTGGCAGCGAGCCCGAGTCCCAGCGCCATGGCCTCGATCACCGTGAAGGCCAACAAGACCGAGGTCAAGGCAGGGGACAAAGTCACGTTCACCGGCCGCACCAAGGGTCTGAAGATCGGCTCTCCGCTCGTGCTGCAACACGAGAAGTCCGGCAAGTGGACCTCGCTCAGGGCGACCGGCAAGGTCAAGAAGGGCAGCTCGTACGCTCTGATCGCCAAGCTCAACACCAAGGGCGCCGAGCACTTGCGGATCGCGAGCGTGGGCGCCTCCGGGAAGGTCTACTCGCCTACCCTGACGGTCAAGGTCAAGTGAGCCGCTGACGTCCTGCTCCATGAAGCGACCGGTGTCGGCGAGAGCGCTGTCAAGGTGCCTTGGGGCCGGGCGGGCCGGGCGGAGGCCCGAGACTTCGCTCTGTGGCTCAAGACGGTCAAGAAGCCGCCGCGGCCCGGCGATCTGATGCTCCGCCAGACCCCGCATGACAGACACCCCCCCTTGACAACCGGGGGGCGAGGGCGCTTCTTCGTACCTACGGGCAGTGCTCCCCGAACTTCACAGCGTTCAGCGTGATCGGCTGCCCGTTCAGCTTCACCCCGGCGGCTGGCGTCTGAGAGCACACCTCCCAGTTGGACTCGATCAGGACGAACCGGCTTGCGCCAGTGACGTCGTTCACGGTGATCGACGTGCTGGAGTCCAAGGTCTGACGTGCGGCCTTCACGCTCTTGCCGTGGAAGTCGGGCATCGTCCCATCAGCGGCCGATGCGGCGGACTGGTCCTTGGCGGGGCAGGTCTCGGCGAGTTTGACCGCACCGAAATCGAGCTTCGTGTTCGTGGCCGCGACGGTGCCGGTTCTGACGTTCTGGGTGCAGACCTTCCAGTCGCGATCGAGGATCTGCATGCGGGCCCGGCCGAGGACGTCGTGGGACTTGAGATGGTAGAAGCCGGCCGCTTGGGCAGTGTCCTGGGCGGATTGGAGGCCCATGCCGACGAAGTTCGGTACCGACTTCTTCTCCGCGGCCGACTTGCTGTCCTTCGTCGGAGCAACGCCGGCGCCTGCGGCAGGCGGGACGCTGCCGCTCGGCTTTGCAGTGTCGGTCGGCTGGCAGGCGACGACCCCCGCGCTCGCAGCGCAGAGGAGGAAGACGCTGATGATGTGGGTACGCACGGTTTCCCCCTGGGTGATGCTGGTACAGGCGGAACACGGTATGCCGCATGAGGTAGCGAGACGAACGCTGTGACCATGCTGTGACGCGCGCGAAGGGGGCTGATGCAGGCCGTGTTGCTTGCGAGCTTCGGGTGGATTATCGGGAGTGTTCGGGCTTGGTCCAGGCTCTTGCCCGCTATCGCCCACAGGGGCGGCATCGACCGGACCGGCCAGGTGGTCTTCGGCAGGCATCGGCATCCTCAGCCCCTTGATGTAGCTGAGCAGCCCAGACCGCCCGGCGTTGCCGGCCGTCAGCGACAGCACCGGCCCGAACACATCCATGGTCCCCCTGGTGCATCTCGGTTGAAGGGTCCACCGGTACGCGAGGGGCCAGCGGTTCCGTCTACCGGCCCGCTTCGCCACCTGGCCCGGCCGACCTCGCCGCGCGGTACGTGAATCCGGTCGTACCGCCGCTGGAGCGCCTCTCCACCTGAGCTAGGGGATCGCGCGGGCCCTGGCCGAGGACACCCTTACCCGGGCGGGCGCGCGTCCGTGGGCGGAGCGCGACGCCATCGACGTCGCCCTTCCCGGTCCGTTCGCCCTGCGAACGACCGCCGCGACCGCTCCTCGCCCAGGCTCGGGCCGCCGGCCGCCTCGCGCACCGGATCCGCCCCGCGCCCACCGCCCGCACCCTGGTCAGCGCTTGCGGCTCCCGCCGCTCCCGCCTGGCGGCCCGTACGTCCTATAGCTGGCGGAATGATCTATTCCGCACGAAGGTGATCGACGGTGATCGTTTTCAGCCAAGAACGTAAGGATCACTCTCCGCGCAGGGCGCCGACGGCGCTCGCCCGGCCCGCCCGTGCCCGCCCGCACGTTCCTGTCACGCGAGTGATGGTGCGGTGACGGACATTCATGCGGAGGTACCGAAGGTCCGCCGAAAATTTTCCTGCGCCGGTACGAACAGACGCAAGGATCGACCGAAACTGATGTGGATCTTTTGACTCTGGAACGGTCGTTCGGTGAGTGTCCGTCATATGCCCGTAACAAACCGAGCCGCCACCGGTGGTCCGATGCGCCTGCGCGACTTCCGCCTGCTGCTCGCCGGAGCGGCCACCGGACAACTCGGTGCGCAGGTCACCCTGGTGGCCCTGCCCCTGGTGGCCGTCCTGGAACTCCACGCCTCCGCCTTCCAGGTCGGCCTGCTCACCGCCGCGGAGACCGCCGCCTTCCTGCTCGTCGGCCTCCCCGCCGGCGCACTCACCGACCGGATGCGCAAGCGGCCCCTGATGATCCGCGCGGACCTGGCGCGCGCCCTGGCCATGGCCAGCGTCCCCGCCGCGGCGGCCGCCCACGCGCTGACACTGGTTCAGCTCTACGTCGTCGCGCTGGTGACCGGCGTGGCGACGGTCTTCTTCGACGTCGCCCACCAGAGCTACCTGCCGCAGATCGTGCCCCGCGACCAGCTCGTGGCAGGCAACGGCTCGCTGGAGACGATCCGCTCCACCGCCCAGGTGACCGGCCCCGGTCTCGGCGGCGGGCTGGTCCAGCTCGTCGGCGCGCACCTCGCCGTCATCGCCGACGCCGTCGGCTACGTGCTGTCCGCGCTGTTCCTGCTGCGCATCGACCAGCCGGAGCAACCGCCCGAGCCGGTCGCGGGTTCCTCCCTGCGCAAGGACATCGGCGAGGGCATCCGCTTCGTCACCGGCCATCCGCTCCTGCGCGTCATCGCCGCCACGACCGCCCTCGCCAACCTGTGCGCGGCCGTGCTCATGGCGACGCAGACCGTCCACCTCATCCGCGTCGTCGGCCTCCGGCCCGGCGCGCTCGGGCTGGTGCTGTCCGCGTCGGCCGTCGGCGGACTGCCGGGCGCCCTGTGCGCCGGACGCCTCGCCGCCCGGTTCGGACAGGCCCGGGTCATCGTCCTGTCCGTCCTCGTGACCGGCCCGTTCGCCGTGCTGTGGCCGCTGTCGGGCCACGGCGCCCCGGGCGCGGTGCTCTTCGCCACCGGGTCGACGGTCGTCTCCTTCGGCGCCGTCGTCTACAACGTCGCCCAGGTCAGCTTCCGCCAGGGACTGTGCCCGCCACGGCTGCTCGGCCGGATGAACGCCACCCTGCGCTTCCTCATGTGGGGCACCCTGCCGCTCGGCGCGCTCCTCGGCGGTGCCCTCGCCGAGGCCTACGGACCGCGTACGGCGCTCGCCTGGTGCGCGGCCGGCTTCCTCGTCGTACCGCTGCCCCTGCTGCTCTCCCCGCTGCGCCGGATGCGGGACCTGCCCGGGCCCGAAGACACCCCCGGCGACCTCGCGGCCGGGGCCGCGAGCCGGACCGGTACACCGGACGACGACGAGACACCCGCCCCGGCGCCCGCCGCCTGAATCCCCGCGCCGACCGCCTGAACTCCGGCGCCCGCCGCCTGAATCCCCGCGCCGACCGCCTGAACTCCGGCGCCCGCCGCCTGGATCCCCGCGCCGACCGCCTCAGCCCCCGGCACCCACCGCCCGGACCCGCGCCACGGCCGGCCACCGCCCGGCCGTCGCGCCGGCCCGTCACCACCGACCGCGCGACCGCGGCGACGACAGGAAGGACCACGTGCTCAGCATCACGAGCCAGTACCTGGCCCGCTACCGGCAGCTCACCGCCGGCGACCGGTCGGGCACCGTACTGCCCGTCACCGGGGCACAGCGCCGTTTCGTGCTGGTGCGGGCGATGGACCCGTCGGGACGTCCCGACGTGGTGCCGATGTTCTTCGCCTTCCCCCACGGAGCCGTCGACCTGGAGCGCCTGCGCTCGGCGGCCCGCCTGCTCGCCGCTCGGCACACCGCCCTGCGCTCGCGGCCCGCCGTCGTCCGCGGCACCCCCGTCCTGCGGGTCGGCGAACCCGACGTCCGGGTCACGATGCCCGCTCCCGCACCCGGCGAGCGCCCGGCCGACACCCTCAGGCGCGCACTGGCCGCCTGGGAGCCGCAGGGCCCGCCGCTGCGGCTGTTCCTCGCCCGGGACCACGAGAACCGGGGGGAGGACCTCCTCGCCGTCGCCCTGGACCACGCCGTGTGCGACGGCCGTTCCCTCACCCGGATCGTCGAGGAACTGGGTACCGCGTACACCGAGGCCGCCGACGCCCACGCCCTCGCACCCGAGGAGACGGAGGCCGAACTCGACGCCTACCGCCGGGCCGTCCTCCTCCAGCTCGCCGCCGAGGAACGCGCCGACTCGCCCGAGGCGGCCGCCTACTGGGCGCACCGGTTGCGCGCCGTACGCGCGCAGGCACCCGGGCGCCGCCCGGAACGCGTGCCCGACGGCACCCTGCCGAGCGGTGCGGCGCAGGCCCGGCTGCCCGCCCACGAGGACGGCGTGCCCTTCCCCGGGCTGCTCGACGCCTGCCGCTCCGCGGCCCGCTCGCTCTACGGCCCCGGCCACGTCGTCCCGCTCGGCTACCCGTGGGGCGGCCGCCCCAGCGGAGCGGCGCCGGTGATCGGCTGCTTCCTCAACACCGTCGTCTTCCCGCTCGTCACCGGCGACGACACGGACCCCGAGGAGACGGCCGACGTCTGGTGGGACGACCTGGAGCGGGCCGACGCGCCCTTCGACACGGTCGTGGCCGCCGCCCGGTCCGCCGGCTCGGGTTGGACCGGGACCCTCGACGGACTGCTGACCGTCGACGACGACAGCCGTCGTCCGCCGCTCGTACTGGCCGGCGCCGAGGGACGGGAGACCGACGTCGACGGCCGACCGGTGCGCGGCCCCTTCGCCGTCTCCGTCACCCAGGGTGCGCAGATCCGGCTGCGGATGGTGTGGGACCGCGCGACCCTCGACGACGACACCGCGCTGACGGCGTTCGGCGCGCTGACCCGGGCACTGCGCCCGGAGGAGCGGACGCCGCACTGAACCGCCCGCGGGCGCGTGCCTCCCGGGGAACCGCGACCGCACCCGTCACACCCGCCGGCCGCGATCCCCCCACCCGGGACCCGCGCCGCCGCCCAGCCCCCACCACACGCGTCACCCACCAACGAAGCGTCACCGCGCGACCCGCGGAGCCGCCCGCACGACCGGCACCGGCCACACCATGCCCGGCACCGGACACCAGACCCGACGACCTCAGGGATCACCATGCTTCCGCTCTCCTCCTCGCAGGAGATCGTCTGGCTGCACGAACAGATGCAGCCGGGCAGCCGTGCCTACAACTTCACCGCCTCGCTGGACCTGTGGGGCACCCTCGACACAGAGGCGCTGCGCCGGGGACTTACCGCCACCCTGGCCCGCCATCCCGGGCTGCGCCTCGAACTGGTCACTTCCACCGGGTCCGTGCCCGGACAGCGCGTCGCGCCGCAGTGCGGTCCGAGGCTGCGCACCGTCGATCTCAGCGACGCGGAGGACACCGAGGAGGCCTTCGCGCGACTGCTGCGCACCGAGGCCGAGACGCCGCTCGACACCTTCGACGCCCCGCTGATCCGCTGGACCCTCGTGCGCCTCGCCGAACGCCACCACCGACTGGTCCACGTGGAGCACCACCTGATCCACGACGGGCACTCCTTCGCGATCCTGCTCGACGACGTCTTCCGCGTCTACCGCGCCCACGTCCTCGGCGAGCCCCTCGAACTCCCCGCCGCCCCGTCGTACGCGGACCACGTCCAGTCCCAAGCCCGGGCCGCGTACGCTGCCGAGTCCCTGGAGTTCTGGCGGACCGCGCTGCTCGATCGCCCCCACGACCTGCCGCTGCCCGGCCTCACCCGCCCGGGCGCCCGCCGCAGGCACCGGGGCGGGCAGCTGCGCCAGACGATCGGCGCCGACCTCGCCGAACGGCTGCGCACCCATGCCCGGTCGCGCGGCCTCACCCCTTTCGCCACGCTCCTCGGCCTGTTCGCCGAACTCCTGCGCCGGCACAGCGGGCGCTCCAGGATGGTCGTCGGCACCGCCGTAGGCAACCGCCCGCGCGGCTACGAGAACGCCGTCGGCATGTTCGTCAACACCATCCCGCTGCCCCTCGACCTGGACGCCGCCGCCCCCGCCCAGGACACGATGGACGACATCACCGACACCCTCATCCGCGCCCTGCCGCACCAGGACGTCCCGGTCCAGGAACTGACCCGGGCACTAGGCATGCACACCAGCGGCGCCGACAACCCGCTGTTCTCCGTGATGTTCAGCGCCCACGACGCACCGCTGCCGGAGATCGACGTACCCGGTCTGGACATCACCCTCTTCGAGGGCTTCAACACCGGCACCACCCGCTTCGACCTCGACGTGGTGCTGCTGCCGGACGACCGGCGCGGTGTCACCCCGCGCCACGGCGCGCCGGGCATGACCCTGGTCTGGGACTACGACGCCGACCTCCTCGGCGAGGACGTCGCCCGACTGCTCTGCGACCGCTTCCTGGACCTGTTGCGCTCCTACCTCGACACCCCCGCGGCTCCGCTGGCCGACCTCGCCCCCGCCGCACCCGAGCCGGCCGCCGAGGCCCTGCCCGTGCCGGCCGGCCACGACCCGCTCGACCCGGTGGCCGCCCACCACCCGTCGCTGCCCGCCCTGCTGAGCGGTGCGCGCCGCCTCACCTACGGCGAACTCGACGAGCGGGTCGGCGCGCTGGCCTCGCGGCTGCGCACCGCGGGCGTGACGCCCGGCCGGCCGGTGGCCGTCGTCCTGCCCAGGAGCGCCGACTCGGTCGTCGCCCTGCTGGCCTGCCTGCGGACCGGCGCCGTCTACTGCCCACTGTCCCCGTCCGACCCGCCGGCCCGGCTCGCCCTGCTGCTGGAGCGGCTCGCCCCCGCGCTCGTCCTCACCGGCGAGGGCGGCCCGGCGCTGCCGGACGGACTGCCGGCCGCCCGCGTCGACGCGCCCGTACTGCCCGCGGCCCACGCCGCTGACGTGCTGCCCGGCACCACGTACGTCATCCACACCTCGGGTTCCACCGGCACACCGAAGCCGGTGGCGGTCGGCCGCGCGGCGCTCACGCACCACCTGACCGCGACCGCCGACCGTTTCGGCCTCACCACGGCCGACCGGGTCCTGATGTTCGCCCAGCCCTCCTTCGACGTGGCGCTGGAGGAGGTGCTGCCCACCCTGTACGCCGGTGCCTGTCTGGTCCTTCCCGAGTACGAGGTGCCCACCGGCGCGGAACTCGCCGGCCTCCTCGCGTCCGCCCGGGTCACCGTCGCCAACCTGCCCACCAGCTACTTCCTCGCGACCCGTGAGGAGCTGCGGCCCGCGCTGCGCGACGGCGGCTGGGCGCCCAGGCTCCTGGTGCTGGGCGGCGAGCGGCTTCCCGCCCAGGCACTGCGGGAGGTCCTGGCCGACACCGACGCCACCGTCCTGAACGTGTACGGCGTCACCGAGGCGGCCATCAGCTCCACCGTCCACGAGATCTCCCGCGACGCCCTCGCCGAGGACGCCGAGATACCGCTGGGCACCGAACTCCCCGGTGAGCGCGTCCACGTCCTGGACGCCCACCACCGGCCGCTGCCGTCCGGCGCCGTCGGTGAACTCGCCATCGCCGGACCCGGCCTCGCCGAGGGCTACGCGGGCAACCCGGAGGTGACGGCCGCCCGGTTCGTCACCGTGGCCGCGCTCGGCGCGGAACGCGTCTACCTCACCGGCGACCTGGGCTACCGCGGCCTGGACGGCCTGCTGTACTTCCTGGGCCGGCGCGACAACCAGGTCAAGCTGCGCGGCCACCGCATCGAACTGGAGGAGATCGAGGCGGCGGCGTCCGCGGCGCTCGGCGGCCGGTCCTGCGCCGTCGTCCTGGACCGCGAGAGCCCCGACGCGCCCCGCCTGGTCGGCTTCCTGGAGGGCGGCGCCGACCGCGCGGACTTCGACGACAAGGCGCTCCACACGGAGCTGAGCCGCCGTCTGCCCGGCCCCCTCGTGCCCGCCCGCTGGGCACGGCTCGACACCATGCCGACCCTTGCCGGCGGCAAGCCCGACCGGACCGCCCTGGCCCGCCGCGCGGCGGCCCTCGAACCGGTGAGCACCACCCCGGCCGCACCGGACGCGCAGACCGCGCCGGCGGACCCGGGGTCCGACGACCCGATGACCGCCCTGCTGACGGAGGGCTGGCGCGAGGTCCTCGGGCACAGCCGCTTCGACACCCGCTCCCACTTCTTCCGCAGCGGAGGCCACTCCCTGCTCGCCGCCGAGCTGGCGGCCTGGCTGGAGCCCCGCCTCGGCACCCGCCCGCCGCTCAGGACGCTCTTCCGCCACCCCGTACTCGCCGACCAGGCGGGCGCCCTCGCCGCCACCGCCACCCCCTCCAGGGAGTCGTGATGACCCAGTCCCCGCCCGCCCCCGCCGCCGTACCCGCGCCCGCCGCCCCCGTCGCCGCGCCGAGCGTCGCCCACGGTCCGGCCGCCGAGCCGACCGCCGTGCTCGCCCGCTTCGAGGACTGGGTGCGCCGCACCCCGCAGGCGCCCGCCGTGATCGACGGTGCCCGGACCTGGACCTACCAGGACCTCGACACCGCCGCCACGGCCGTCGCCGCCACTCTGGGAGACCGCGTGCGCCGCGGCGACCTCGTCGGGGTCTGCCTCGACCGCTCCGCCGCCCTCGTGGTGACCGCGGTCGCACTCGCCCGGACAGGCGCTGTCTACCTGCCGCTCGGCCCCCGCCCCGGCGAACGCCGCACCCAGGCCGTCACCGAGGACCTCGACATCGCCTGCCTCGTCGGCGACCCCGGCGTACTGCCCGCCGCCTACCGCGCCGGCGAGCGGACCCCGCTGCCCCTGCCCACCGAGGGCGTGAACGCCCCCACCGCCGCGGTGGCGGCCTCCACCGCCCGCGACGCAGGCACGCGGCGCGCCCCCGAAGGCGCCTTCTACGCCGTCCTCACCTCCGGGTCCACCGGCCGCCCCAAGGCGGTGGCCGTGGCCGAGGACTCGCTGTCCGTCGCCCTCGACTGGTACCGCGACGAGACCGGGCTGGCCCCCGGGGACCGCCAGTCCCTGCTCATCGGGGTCGCCTTCGACCCCCACCTGCTCGAACTGTGGGCCGCGCTGACCTCCGGTGCCGCCCTCGTCCCGGCCCCCGACGACACCCGCTGGGACGCGCGGGTACTGACCGAGTGGTGGCGCGACGCCGCCGTCACCGTGTCCGTGGCGGCCACCCCCATGGTCGAGCCGCTGCTCGACCGGCCGTGGCCGCGCGACCTCAGCCTGCGCCACCTCGTCGTGGGCGGCGACCGGATGCGCCGCCGTCCCGGGCGCGACGTCACCGCCACCGTCCACAACGCCTACGGTCCCGCCGAGGCCACCGTGGTCACCACCACCCACGCCATGCGCGCCACCGACCCGCAGGCGGACGACCCCGCCCCGCCGCCCATCGGCACCCCGCTGCCCGGTGTCGCCGTCGCCGTCACCGACGACGACGGCCGGCCCGTCCCGCGCGGCCAGGACGGCGAACTGCGCATCGGCGGCCACTGCCTGGCCCTCGGCTACCTCGACCCCGAGCTCACCGCGGAGCGGTTCACCGCCCCGCCCCGTCAGCCGGCACCGCCCGCGGCCGACCGCCTGTACCGCACCGGCGACCGGGTCCGGATGACCGCCGACGGCACCCTCGTCTTCCTGGGCCGCCTCGACGACCAGGTCAAGATCAGCGGCGTCAGGATCGAACCGGCCGAGGTGGAGGCCGCCTTCGAGCAGGACCCCCGGGTGCGCAGCGCCGTCGTCACCGTGCTGCGCGACCAGGCGGGCCACGCCCGGCTCGTCGCGCACGTACGGCCCGCCGACGGCGCCGGCCCGGCGGCCGCGGACCTGCGCGCCGCGGTCCGCGCCTGGCTCCCCGAGCAGGCCGTGCCCGCGGTCGTACGGATCGTCGACGACTACCCCCTCGACGCCAACGGCAAGGTCGACCGGGCCGCGCTGTCCGCGCACCGTCCCGACCCGGCGTCCGCCCCCGCCACCGACGACCTCGCCGACGCCACACCCACCGAACACCTCGTGCTGACCACGGTGAGAGACCTCCTCGGCCGGGCCGAGACCACTCTCTGCGACAACTTCACCGATGCCGGCGGCACTTCCGTCGTCGCCGCCCGGCTGCTCGCGACCGTCGAGAGCACGACCGGCGTACGGCCGCGCGCCCACGAACTGCTGCGCAGCAGCGACCTGCGCGCCTTCGCCGCACTCCTCGACCAGCGCCTGACCCCGCGACCGGCAGGAGCCTGACATGGCACCCACCCTCCCGCAGCCCCACGACACGGCGGACGCCGCGCCCGCGACACCACCCCGCACTTCGGCCGCCGTACCCGGCGAGCCCCCGGCACGGGCGACGGCCCTGCCCGCGCTCGTCACCCGGCGCGCCGGACTCACCCCGGACGCCCTGGCCGTCGTCGACGGTGACACGACCCTCACCTACGGCCGCCTGCTCCGGGCCGGCCGAGCCCTCGCCGCACACCTGCGCGACCACGGGGTGACCCCCGGCGACCGGGTGGCACTGCTGACGACCCGGTCGGCCCGCACGGTCGTCGCCCAGCTCGCGCTCTGGCTCGCGGGCGCCGTCTGCGTACCCCTCGACCCCGCCCAGCCCCGGCCGCGCACCGAGGCGATGATCAGCGACGCCGGGGTGACGCTCACCGTGGGCGACCCCAAGCTGCTGGACGCGACCGCGCTCACCGGTCCCGTCCTCGCCCTGCCCGAGGAGCCGCTCACGGACGGCCCCGCGCTGGACCACTGCGACCCCGGCAGCCCGGCGTTCATCATGTTCACGTCCGGCTCCACCGGCCGTCCCAAGGGCGTCGTCGTACCGCACGGCGCCATCGCCGAGCTGGTCACCGCACCGGACTACGTCACCGTCACCGCCCGCGACCGCGTCCTGTTCCACTCGCCCATGACCTTCGACGCCTCCACGTTCGAGGTCTGGGTCGCGCTCGCCAACGGCGCCGCGGTCGTCGTCTGCACCGAGCAGCGGCCCTCGCTGGAGGACCTCGCCCGGCACGTCGAACGCCACGGTGTGACGGTCGCCTTCTTCACCACGGCCCTCTTCCACCAGCTCGCCGCCCGCCGATCCCGCGTCTTCGGCCAGCTCCGCTCGGTCGTCGTGGGCGGCGAGGCGATGGCCGCCGCACCGGCCCACGCCGTCCTGACCGCCTTCCCCTGGCTGGAACTGGTCAACGGCTACGGGCCCACCGAGACGACCACCTTCGCCACCGCCCACCGCGTCACCGCCCGCGACGGTGACGCCCCCCTGCCGATCGGCCGGCCCGTCGCCGGGGCCACCACCCACGTCCTGGACACCGACGGCCGGCCCGTCCCGGCGGGGGAGCGCGGCGAACTGTGGGTCGGCGGCAGCAGGCTCGCCCACGGCTACACGAGCCTGCCCGAACTGACCGCCGAACGGTTCGTCGAGCACCCGGCCGCGGGCCGGCTCTACCGCACCGGTGACCTGGTCTCCGCCCGGCCCGACGGCACCCTCGACTTCCACGGCCGCGACGACGACCAGGTCAAGGTCCGCGGCTTCCGCATCGAACCGGCGGAGATCGAACACGCCCTGCGCCGGTACGACGACGTCGGCGACGCCGCCGTCACCGTCGACCGCGCGGGCACGGCCGAAGCACGACTCGTCGCCCTCGTGGTCGCCGCACCCGGACCCGTGCCCGCCGGCGCCGCGCTGCGCGAACGCCTCACCGCCGTCCTGCCCGCCCACCTGGTGCCCGACACGGTCACCCTGGTGGACCACCTGCCCCTCACCCCGGCCGGCAAGGTGGACCGGCGTGCCCTCGCCGATCTGGCCCGCACGGCCGGCAACGGCCGCCCCGGCGCTCCAGCCGTGGACATGACCCCCGTGGAACAGGCCGTCGCCGACGTCTGGAGCCGCTCCCTGGGCAGCGAGGTCACCCGCGCGGACGCCGAGTTCCTCGCCCTCGGCGGTCACTCGCTGCTGGCCCTCGCCGTCACCGACGACCTGCGCGAGGAACTCGGCGTCGAACTCACCCTCGCCGACTTCTTCGCCGCCCCGACCGTCGCCGCGCAGGCGGCCCTGGTCGAACAGGCCCTGCTCACCGCCCACCACGATCTGCACCCCCGGACCCCGGAGCACCACGATGCCCACTGACGCCGACCCCACGGCGCCGACCCGGCGGCAACTCCAGCAGGAACTGCTGCGCCGGGCCCGGGCCGGCACCGCCCGGCGCACCACCACCGCCCCCGGCGGCGCGGCGACCGCGGACGCCGGTGCTCCCGCGCCGCCCAGCAGCCGGCCGGGCGCCACCGCCCGGCACGGACGCCACCCGCTCTCCCGCGCCCAGCGCCGCATGTGGCTGATGGAACGGCTCGGCGGCGCCGGCGACTCCTACCACGTGCCGTTCGCCACGCGCGTGCGCGGCCCGTTCGACCCGGCCGCGTTCGCCACCGCCCTCACCGCCCTGGTGGCCCGGCACGAGATCCTGCGCACCCGCTACACCGAACAGGACGGCGCACCCGGCCAGGAGGTGCTCCCGCCGCCGGCGTCCGTCCCCGTGCCCGTGGCCGACACCGACCCGGCTGACACGCCCGAGGCACTGCGCCGCGAGGCGGCCCGCCCCTTCGACCTCACGGCCGGCGAGGCCGTCCGGGCCCTGGTGCTGCGCCATGGACCGCGGGACCACACCGTAGTGCTGACCTTCCACCACATCGCCGTCGACGGCGGCTCGCTCGAGACGGTGGCGGCCGAACTCGCCGTACTGTACGCAGCCGCCGGCGACACGAACGGCACGCAGCCGCTCGCCGCGCCGCCGCAGTACGCCGACCACGCGCACCGCGAGCACGACGCGCTGCCCGGCCTGGGGGCCGAACTCGACCACTGGGCCGACCTATTGGCCGACGCCGCCCCACCCGCGCTGCCCCGGCCGACGACGGCCGCGCGGAACACCGCCGCCCGACCGGCCGCCGTCCACACGGTGCCCCTCGCACCCGGCCTGCCCGACGCCCTGCGCACGCTCGGCGCCGGACACCGGGCCACCCTGTTCACGGTGTCACTGACCGCCGCCTTCGCCACGCTGCACCGGCTCACCGGCGACGACGACCTCGTCATCGGCGTGGCGAGCACCCACCGCACCGGGACGGCCATGCGCGCGCTGGTCGGCCTCTGCGTCAACACCCTGCCCGTACGGGTCGATACCTCCGGCGACCCGTCCTTCGCCCAGCTGCTGCACCGGGTCCGCGACGCGCTCCTGGAGGCCCAGCGCCACGGGCACCTCCCCTTCGACCTCGTCCTGGAACGCCTCGGCGCCCGGGCACGCGGCACCGACGGCACCGGCCTGGTCCGCGTCACCTCCGACGTCCTCGGCGCACCCACCGTGCTCCGCCTGCCGGGCACGACCGCCGAGTACGTCGACATCGGCGTCGGGGACGCGAAGTTCACCCTGTCCTACGGACTCGACCTGGGCGACCCCGCACGTCCGGCGGCACTCGTCCAGTACGACCCGCGCGCACTGGACGACGCCGTGGCGCGGGCCACCGTCCAGGACCACGCCCACCTGCTGACCGCGGCCGCGGCCCACCCGGACACCCCGCTGAGCGAACTCACCGGCCCCGGCACCCGCCCGGCACCCACCGGGGACGAGGCCGGCCACCCCGCGGCCCGGGCCCTGCTCGCCCACCCCCAGGTCACCGACGCCGACGTGCACGAGCGCGGCGAGGAACGACCCGTGGCCTACGCCGTCCTGCGCGACAGCGTCGGTCCCCGCGGCGACGAACTGCTGGGCCTGCTGCGCCGGTCGCTGCCGCCCGGCGACGTCCCCGCCGCCGTCACCGTGCTCGACGCGCTGCCCCGCACGGCCACTGGCACCCTCGACCCCGCGCGGCTGCCCGGTGCGCTCGCTCCCACCGCGTCGCCCGGCCCCCGGGCCGAGGCCGTCACGGAGACGTTCGCCGCCCTCCTCGGACCCGTGCCCGCACCGGACGACGACTTCTTCGCCCTCGGCGGCCACTCCCTGGTGGCCGTGCAACTCGCCGAACGGTTGCGCACACGGCTCGCGCTGCCGCTCACCGGGCTCGACGTCCTCCAGGCACGCACCCCCCGGGCGCTCACCGCGCTCCTCGACGCACGCGCGGCACAGCAGAGCACCGCGAAGGCCGCGCGCAAGCCCGCCCGCTCCCGGGGCCCGCGCACCGGCACGGTCCTCGTCACCGGTGCGACGGGCGGCGTCGGCGCGTTCGTCCTGCGTGAACTCGTCGCCCAGGGCCGGCCCGTGCTGGCACTGGCCCGGCCCGAGTCGGCCCATCTGGTCGCCGGCGACGGCGTCGACGTCGTCGAGGGCGACCTGACGGACCTGGCGGGCCTGCGGGACGCCGTCGCCGGCGCGGACGCGATCGTCCACGCCGCCTGCACCTTCACCCGCCACGAGGTGGACCTGGCGGCCATGGAGGCGATGGCCGGGGCCTGGCGGCGGGGCCCCTTCGTCTTCGTCAGCAGCGTCGACGCCTACGGGCACCCCGGGACGCACCGGGTCGCCGAGGAATCACCCGCCCAGGAACCGGTCAGCCCGTACGGGAGGACCAAACTCGACTGTGAGGCCCTGCTGTTGCACGCCGCGGGGACGGGGGGACGCGGGGGAGCGAGCGCCGTGCGGTCACCCATCGTCTGGGGCGCCCACGACCGGCTGCGCGAACAGCTGCGCTGGGGCGCCATCGGCGGGCTCTACCAGGCCGCCCGCACGGGCGCGCCGATCGACCTGCCCCGTCCCGGCACCGGGGGGAACGACTGGTACGGGGTGGCCTGGGTGCACGCCGCCGCCCTGGCCAGAGCGGTGACCGAATGCCTGGACCGGCCCGTGCACGGCGTCGCCAACGCGTGCGGCGGCCACGTCTCCTGGCACGACCTGGCGCAGGAACTCGCACAGCTGCTGGGCACCCGGGCCGTCATCCGCGAGACCGACGAGGTCCCTCGGGACCTCGACCACCGCTGGATTTACGACAGCGCCCGCCTGGCCCGGCCACTGCGGGCTCGCCCGGGCGAGGACCGGCGGACCGTACTGACCCAGATGATCGAGGGCATGCCCCACGACGACCGCTGAGCACCGCCGGCGTCCGTCGGCCGCCAGGACGCCGCCGGGCGGCCGTCAGGGTGACCTTGGCCCTGTGCGGCGCGCTCTCCGACCGGCACTTCGTCCGCCCGGCCTGGTGCAGCCTGGTTCAGGATCACGTCATGCCGTGATGCCGTCCGCGTCGACCACTGGCAGCCCTGTTCAGTAGGGAGCGGTTGCCCGGCAGCCGTCACGGTAGCCCGGCGCCGGGGAAGCTGCGCCGATGAGTTTCCGGCGGCCGTGCGGTCTACCCGTCGACGAAGGGAGCGCACCATGCGCGAGATCATCGTTTGCACGTTCCTGACGCTGGACGGCGTCATGCAGGCGCCGGGCGGCCCGGACGAGGACGCTGAGAGCGGTTTCGAGCACGGCGGCTGGCAGAAACCGGTGTCCGACGACGAGGTCGGCATGGCCATCGCCGGTTGGTACGAGCACTCCGACGCGATGCTGCTCGGACGCAAGACGTACGAGATTTTCGCGTCGTACTGGCCGACCGCCGATCCCGGCAACCCCTTCACCGATCGGATGAACAGCATGCACAAGTACGTGGCGTCTCGGTCCCTGACGTCCGTCGAGTGGCAGAACTCCACGTTGTTGGAGGGTGACGTCGTCGATGCCGTACGGAAGCTGAAGGCGTCCGCGGGCGGCAACATCAACGTCGTCGGCAGCGCCGACTTCGCCCAGACCCTCATGCGGCAGGGGCTCGTCGACGAGTACCGGCTGACCATCCATCCGGTGATCATCGGTACCGGCAAGCGGCTGTTCGCCGACGGAGCGATCCCCACTGGGCTGGAGCCGGTCAGCGTCTCGACCACGAAGGGTGGCACCATCCTCGGCGTCTACCGGCCGAACGGTAAGCCCAGCTACGACAGCTACTAGTCGAGGATGCCGCGGGCCATGTGTCCGAGCGAGGCGGTGGAGCCGGACTCCGAACGACGGCGATACGGTAGCCAGACTCCCCGCATCTTCGGGATGGTCTCAGTGCCGGCCCGCGTCCGGCTCGGCTTGTGGTGGCCGGTCTTGTGGTACTGGGCGCCACCCGGGCCAGCCCCGGCTTCTGTCTGGCCGTTGGCGGTTCCGGTCCGGCTGCCTTGGCTCCCGGCCGGCCATCGCGCTTGCCGAGGCGTTTTCGGCGGCTGCGGCCTGTTGCGCCAGTGGAGACGATTCAGCCACCAGCGCGCAGGACCGCGACCTCCCGGACGAGAACCGCGCCCGATAGGAGGCATCGGAGGCGAAGTCTGGGTGGAACACTTTCACCGCAATGGGCGCGCCGCCGGCGGGATGGTGGGCGAAGTGGACGGTCGCCATCCCACCGGCGCCGAAGCGGTGTAGTGGTCTTGTCTGTATGGGCTGTGTGCGGGGGCGGCGTTGTCACGGGGAACTTCCTGTGGTTCGTCAACTGGTCGCGGAGTCCGCCAGCAGGAAGCCGAGAGCGCAGGTGCGTCTCACGCCGCAAGCGCGGGTGGTCAGCTGCGGGCTGCGGCTTCGTACCGGTCAACCTGCTTGCGCAGAAGCTGGGCGGTCTCATCCGCGTCGACATTGGCCATGCCGCCGGCGCCGACGTTGGCGAGCACTGGGCCGGCAAGCGTGAACTGCTGCAGCAAGGTCACCCCGCCGGTCTCGATCCGCACGCCCAAGGAACGGTCGCCGACCTTGTCCACACTCATCGCGGTGTACGTGAGCTTCGAGCCTTGGTACGTCTCACTGTGGCAGGTCTGCAGCGCCTGCTCGAGAGCGTCGAATGCTTCGCCGGCATCCTTTGCGCTCGCGTACTGCCGCAGTCCGACGGTCGCGACCGACGCGGACAGGCCGCCGCCTTTCTGGAAGCTGCGCGACAGCTTTACATGTGCGGCGTGCGGCTGCTTGTAGTCGCAGAACGTCTTGTCTCCGCTGTCGCTGCCACTGGTGTCGACCGACCAGCCCGCAGGCATCGCTGACAGGGGCAACAGTGCCGCAGTCAGCCTTTTCTTGCTGAGCAGCTGCTCCTGGGGCGTCGGCGTAGGGGCCGACGAAGAGGAGGCAGAAGCCTTGGCCGCGGTGCCCGTCCCCGGGTTGGCGGAGGGGGAACCGGAACCGCCGCAGGCAGTCAGCGTGGCGGTCATGAGCAGGGCGCCGAGAGTGGCGATGGCGGTCTTGCGGTGCAACACAGTTTCCCTTCGAGAGGTTTCAGGCGGATCGGATCGGATCGGAGCCGGCCCCGCCACGCTCCCGGATTGCATCCCGCGAGCGACAGGTCCGCTACCAGTCACACACTCCATCACGGCTGTCGCGCCTGCGGATCATGATGGTTTAGCGTTCATCTAGTGCGCAAGTCATGAAGATAATGCTGTCGCAGGACGAACTCGCGGAGCGCCGCCGCCGCGCCGCAGAGTTGGCCTCGACCTACCGAAGCGAGTTCCTGTAGCTCGGCCAGGTTCTGTCTCGTTGGTCGGCGTCGTGCCCACATGAGCATGGCTGTGATGGGGAGGGCGGCCCACTTCAGGGCCGCCGCCGAACAGGTCGACCACTCCACGGCGTTGGCCGCGCCGGAGGTCCCGCACATGGTGGGGATATCGCCGAGCGCACGTCACGTGAGCCCTGCGGTCCTGAAGGGCGGCGGCCTCCTGCTCGACCGGGTCACGTCCGGCCACCGCCTACGAGCCCCGGTGAGCGAAGCCGGAGGCGGGGCGCTCACGTCACCAGGCGCAGCGACGACGCCGCGATGCCCACCTGTACGCTCTGCCCCCAGGTCAGTTCCAGGGCGTCGGCCTCCATCCCGTCCCCGAAGACGACCATCCGGTCCGACTCCACGGTCAGCCACAGCGCCTGTCCGCGCCCCAGCTCGCCCGCGACCCTGGACGTCCCGGTCGCGGGCGACGGCCACGCCTCGCGCACGAACCAAAGCAGCCGCGGGTCGCGCGGCGCGGGCAACGGCACGGTGCTGCCGCGCTCCAGCCACAGGGAGCGGAGCCAGCCGGTGGCGCCGGTGCCCGTGCCGACGAGCACCCCGGAGGACGCCTGGGCCTGGCCCGGGTCGGCCGCGTCGCGGGTGCCCAGCCGGTAGCGGGCCGTCTGGTGGCCCGGCGGGCCCAGGTACACCTCGTTCAGCGCGAGGAGGCGCTGGGTGTCGTCGGCGACGGCCTCGACCATGGTCAGTTCCTCCACCCGGTCCCCGGCGGCGGTCGCGGCACGCAGCAGCCCGGCCGCGTCGGCGCAGCGGTGCCGGACCAGGACCCCCGGGTTGCGCCCCGGATCGGTGTCGATGCCCACCACCGGCTGTCCGGAGAGGTACTTCGCGGTGTTGGCGACCAGGCCGTCCTGGCCGACCACGACCACCACGTCCTCCGGGGCGAACAGGAAGCGGTCCAGATCCGCCCGCTCCACCCGGGAACTGCGCCAGGTGAGCGGTACCGCCGCCGCCACGTCCCGCAGTGCCTGCCGGGTGGCGGCATGGCGGCGGGCCACCTCGTCGATCGAGCGGCCGCGGCTGGAGAGGAAGAACGCGGCCTGGCCGTGCGTGCCGTGCCGGGCGAGGAGTTCTTCGTACTCGGTCCTGCGGTGCACGAGCACCACCCGCGGTGCCAGGCTCACGCGTCCGCCCGGCCGTCCGGGCGCCCGATCCTCGCGAGGAGGCCGGTGAGCACGTCGGGGGAGAGGGTGACGCTCTCGATCCGCGGCAGGTTCTCCGCCAGCCGGGTCGCCGCCAGGGCGTGCAGCGTGACCGGGTCGACCTCGCCGTGCACCCCCAGCCAGGCGGCCTGGGCCTCGGCGCGCGCCGCGCCCGTCGCGCGCGCGGCCTCGGCCTCCGCGCGGGCCAGGCGGACCGTGCGGGCCGCCTCGGCCTCGGTCCGTACGCCGTCGGCCGCCGCCTCCTCCTCTGCCTCGCGCCGCGCGTTGGTGCCGCGCTGATCGACCAACTGCTCCTCGCGCCGGGCCAGTTCGATCTGGCTGGCCAGTTCGTTCTCGGCGATGGCACGCTCACGTTCGACGGCGACGGCCCGCCGCTCGTAGGTGGCCCGGTCCGCCTCCTGCTGGATCTGCTCGCGGGCCGGGGTGCGCAGGGCGCGCTCCACCTCGGCCTCGGGCCGGATCGCGACGACGCGCACGGCCACCACGTCGATGCCGGTGGCCGGCAGGCGGGGCTCGGCGGCGAGACCGGCGGCGACCCGGTCCCGCACGGAGGCGACGCCGTCCACCAGCGCGAGGGCCAGCGGGGTCCGGGCCAGTACGTCCAGCGTGTGCTGCTGCGCGGTCTCGGTGAGGAGGGTGGCGATCTGCTCCAACGGTGTGCCGCGCCAGTTCCCGCTGTCCGGGTCGACGGAGAAGTCGAGCCGGTCCGCCGCCTCGGCCGGGTCGCTGATCCGGTAGGTCACGGTGGCCTGCACGGTGACGTCCTGGAAGTCGGCCGTACGGGCGTGGAACGCCATGGCCAGTTCCCGGTCGTCGACCGGTACTTCGGAGAGCGCCGCCGACAGTGACCGGTACCAGAAGCTGAGGCCCCGGCCGTCGTGGACGAGCCGGCCGCGGTGGTGGTGGCGGATGTGTGCGGTGGGCGCGGAGCGCAGATGGCGCCAGCCGAAGCGCCGGGTGATGTCGGCCATGGTGGACCCCCTCGATTTCGTCAATGCGACGATAATCAGAGGCGTTGATGTCGTCAAGTAGACGAGAAGTGGAGCGATGCCGAGCCCAGGTGACGGACGGACACCGGTGCCCGACCGAGGTGGCCAGGTGCGGGACGCGGACGGGACATCCCGCCCGCGCCCCGCACGGGTCGCCGTCGACGGCCGGCGTCACCCGGCCGGAGCCATGGACGAACCCGCGGTACGGCCGGTCAGGACAGGATCTCGACGTACCCGTCGGTTCCGTGCACGCGGATCCGCTGCCCGTCCCGGATCAACCGGGTGGCCTGCGCCACACCCACGACGGCCGGCAGACCGTACTCCCGGGCGATCACCGCCCCATGGGTCATCAGACCGCCCACCTCCGTCACCAGGCCCGCGATCGCGACGAACAGCGGCGACCAACTCGGGTCGGTGAACGTCGTGACCAGGATGTCGCCCGCCTCGAGGTCGGCCTGCGCCATGTCGAGGACGACCCTGGCCCGCCCTTCGACGGTCCCGGCGGAAACCGGTAGGCCGACCAGGGCGCCGGCCGGCACGTCGTCGCGCCGGTACCTCCCGGTGACCATCTCGCCCTCCGAGGTGAGCACCCGGGGCGGGGTGAGCGCGTGATACGACCGGAACGCGTCCTTGCGCCGCCGGATCAGCTCGTCGTCCACCCGATGCGAGCGCACGACGTCGTGGAACTCCTGGAACGTGAGGTAGAAGACGTCCTCCTCCTCGGGGACCACGCCCGCCCGCACCAGGCGTTCGGCCTCCCCCAGCAGCGCCTGTTTGTAGAGGAAGTAGCGGCTGACGACGTCATACTTCGGGTACTCCCGGTAGCCGATGAAGGTGCGGACCCGGTCGATCATCCGCTTGGTCTCGTCGGCCTTCCGGTCCCCGTCCGGCAGGGCCCGCAGCCGCGACAGCACGTCCTGCTCCTTCTCCTGCGCCCTTCGTCGCCCTTGCGCGAAGCGCCGCCCGGCCACACCCGGTCCGGAGTTCCTGACGTGGTCGAGGATCAACGGCACCAGCGTGCTGGGGCGCTCGCGCCAGCGCGGGCGCGTGATGTCGATCTCGCCGACACAGCGCATGCCGTACCGGTCGAGGTACTCCGCGAGGGCCTTGCGTGCTTCGGTCCCGCCCGGAAGACTCGTCAGCTTCTCCATGAAGCCCTCGTCCTCGACGCCCTTGAGGAACGCCACCACCTCCGGCAGCGGACGGATCACGTCCGCGACGTCGAGCAGCGCCAGTCCCATCTCCGAGGTGATGTTGCCGGGGGCGGACAGCGTGAGCGTGTCCGCCGCGTTCTTCTCGCCCAGCCACTCCCGCAGGTTGTCGTTGAGCCACCAGGTGGCTTCCATCCCCGCCATGATCACTTGCAGGCTGAGCGGATCACCGAGGACCCGCCGGTGCTCCACGAACGCCTCCAGCAGGAAGTCGAACAGCGCCGGCCCGGTCTTCGTCCGGATGTCGCGCTCCAGGGTGGCGAGGGACGCCTGGCTGCGCTCGATCAGCTGGGTGACGACGGCCGGATCGGTCGCGACGGGGGCGGGTCTGCCGCCGGCCGCCGGCCGCCCGGGAGCCGGGTCCGGGAGCGACGGGATGAAGTCGCCGCGGTCCAGGACGGTCTCCAGTGCGTCCCTGACCAGCGGATCGCCCCTCCCCACGATGTCCAGGAGGCCGGCGCGGCTCGCGGGCGAGGCCAGGCGCCGGCTGACGTCGACGAACAGCCTCCCGCCGGCCTCGTGCATCGGTGCCATGGCCGTCAGCTGCCACACGGAGAGCCCCAGGGGCCTCATCGGGTCCGTCATCATCTGCTGGTGGCCGACGGACACATAGACGTGGTTCTCCCGGTCGTCCGCCTCCGGGACAGGGAACAGCGTGGTGATCGGCCGGCTCTGGACGATGTGGAAGCCGTCGTCGACCAGGCACCATTCGATGTCCTGAGGGCGGCCGAAGTGCGCCTCGATGCGCCGCCCGAGCTGCACGAGCCGTAGGACCTGTGCATCTGTCAGCGACGGCTCGTCCCGCCGCGCGGAGTCGATCGCCACCACCCGAGTGCCGCCGGCCGGCAGGGACTGAACGGCCCGCTGCTTCGTGGCGATCGTCCTGGCGACGACCTCGCCGTGCCGCACCTTGAAGACGTCCGGGTTCACCAGGCCGGAGACCAGGGCCTCGCCGAGCCCGAAACCGGCGTCCACGGTGGCGACCGTCCGGTTGCCCGTGACGGGGTCGGCCGTGAACAGGACGCCGGACGCGTGCGGGACGACCATCCGCTGCACCACCACGGCCATGCGGACCTTGCGGTGGTCGATGCCGTTGCGCTGACGGTAGGTCACGGCCCGCTCGGTGAACAGCGAGGCCCAGCACCGGCTGACGTGCCGGAGGACCTCGTCCGTCCCCACGACGTTCAGGTACGTGTCCTGCTGACCGGCGAAGGAGGCTGTCGGCAGGTCCTCCGCCGTCGCGCTGGACCGGACGGCGTACGCGGCTCCCTCGCCGAGCCGGGCGAGCGCACGGCTGATCGCCGCCACGAGATCGTCCGGGACGGCGATCCCTTCGACGGTCCGACGGATCTGCGCGCTGAGCGTGCGGATCGCCTCCCGGTCGTCCGGACCCGAGCGGGACAGCTCATCGAGCCGGTCCTCGAGGGACGGCGCCTGCGCCGAGATCCGCCGGAAGGCGTCCGTCGTCACGCAGAAGCCGTCCGGCACGCGGACACCGTCGATCCGTGACAGCCCGCCCAGGTGCGCGCCCTTGCCGCCGACGACCGCGATCTGCGTCTCGTCGACCTCGTGCAGCTCCCGCACGTACCGCTCGGTCATGGCCGTACCTCCGAAGCGGCCCGGCCTGCCTGCCCTGCGGTGGCCGATCGCGCCAGCGGCGCCGTCGATCCCGTCACACCCCGTGTCACGCACATCCCCATTCCTGATCGCCCTTTCCCACGACGAGCCGGTCGACCGCGCGGTCCCGTCAGGCGGTGCGCACCCGCGCGCCCTCGTACCGGGCGCCCGCACCGCGCGGCCGTCCCCCTGCGGGACGCGCTCGCGGCGCCCCCCGCGGTCGACGGCGGCGCACGCACGCCGTGCACCGTCCCCGCGGTTCCGGCCTCGGCCGACGATTCTGCGCCGTGACCGGGGCCTTGCGGCAAGCCCCCCATCGCGCTATAAGTTGAGAGTGGCGAGGAGAGTGCACTCCTCGCCTTCGTCGGTCCCGCGGGGTCCCGCGGCAAGAGCCCGCCCCGGTCGGCACGGCCCGAACACCCGGCCCGCCCCGCCGAGGTCGTCGCGCACGCGCGTGCCGGAGCCGGGCGCGCCGGGCGGATGCCTGAGCGAAGCCGGTGGGCGGCTCGTGGCGCCGGGGGAGTCCGCGCCGACGTTCTGAACGCGGGCGGCAAGAGTGTCCAGGCGGACACTGCTCCAGGCGGGAACCGGCCGGGTTCGCCCGGGCCGGAGGCGTCTGCCGCGCACGAGGCACCCAGGGCACCGGTCGGCGCGGGACCCGGTCGGAGGCCCGCCCAGGAGCCCGGGGGCCCCTCCGCCGGGTCTCGCGCCGGTGGAGGCCGAGGTACCCGGCGAGGGTCAGCGCGTCGCGCGGCTCGTCGGCCTGGAAGGTGACACGGCGCAGCAGCCGTACGCCGTCGAGCGCGACCCCCTCGCGGGCCAGGACGTAGAGACAGGCGAGGAGGGCGGAGCGGACGTGGAGACACCGAACCGCAGCCGGCCCGTGCGGTTACCGTCCGCCATGGGTGTCACAGAGCGGACGGTGATCCTCAGGAGGGGTGATGGGCAGATGACCGCGAAGGCGTTGTCGATCCTGCGGGCGGCCGGAGCCGAGGACATCGGGCATCCCGGCGGAACGCTGCTGGCCCACCTGCGGCGCGTCAGCGCCCTCCTCGCCTCGTGGGACGCCCGCCCGGCGCTGCAATCGGCCGGGCTGTGCCATGCCTTCTACGGGACCGACGGTTTTCCCGTCGCCCTGCTGGATCTGGGGCGCCGGGCGGAGTTGGTCGAGGCGATCGGCGTCGAGGCGGAAGCACTGGTCTACTTCTACGCCTGCTGCGACCGCAAGGCGTCCTACCAGGGGCTGACCGAAAGCCAGGGCACATTCGTCGACCGGTTCACCGGCACGCGGACGCGACCGAGCCCCGCGGCGCGCCGGGACTTCGCCGAACTCACCGCCGCCAACGAACTGGACATCGCCGACGTCAGCCCGGAGGTCCGCGCCCGCTACGGGGCCGACCTGCTCGACCTGTTCACCCGATGGCGGCCGCTGCTGTCGGAGTCGGCCTGGGGGCACTGCCGCAGCGTGCTTGGCCCGGCCGACCACTGACTTCGCGCCCGGGAGGGGAGCGGCCTGCTGGTCCTGGTCGGCCTGCTGGTCGTCGGCACGCTGTTCCGCGCGGCCTACCGCTGCCCGGTGCTGACCCAGCCGCATCGCCGGCCTCAGGGGAGCTGCTGGATGTCAGAGCGGGCGCGGGCTCTCCGTGGTCGCTTCTGCCAGCGACTTGCGGGTCAGGTACGGGACCTCGCAGTCGGCCGCGGCGTAGCCGATCGGGAAGAGGACGTAGGGCCGTTCGTTACCGGGCCGCTCGCAGATCCGGGTGAGGAAGCCCATCGGGTTGGGCGTGTGCGTCAGGGTGCTCAGACCCATCGCGTGCAGTGCCGCGATGAAGAAGCCGCAAGCGATGCCCACACTCTCGTTCACGTAGTAGTTCTTGCGCAGTGAACCGTCCGGCAGCGCGGTGCTCTTCTCGGCGAAGCAGACGACGATCCACGGCACGACGTCGAGGAAGCTCTTGTCCGCGGTCGTTTCGAGGGGTGCCAGCGCGGCACGCCACTCGGGTGGGATCCGGCCGCCCTCGTAATTGACCCGCTCCTCCTGCTCGGCGGCGACCCGGATGCGATGTCTGGTCTCGGCGTCGCCGATCACGGCGAACTTCCACGGCTGCAAGTGGGCCCCGGAAGGAGCGGTGTTGGCCGCGGTGATGGCGAGATCGACGCACCTGCGCGGGACCGGCTCGTCACTGAAGAACCGGACGCTGCGCCGACGGTCGAGGAAGGACACGAAGTCCTCTCCCCGCCGCACCGTCTCGGCCTGGTCGTACCGAGCGGGCCGGTAGGGGACGAACGGGTGGCTGTGCTGCCTCACGACTACTCCTCGTGGACCGGGAGTCCTCAGCGTGGGACACCGGCAGTCAGACTGACAACAGGTGCCGCATCGCCTTGCTAATCTGACAACGAATGAGGCGTAAGGGTGTCCTCCGGGGCGCAGATCGGCAGGTGCGGTGGCACGGCAGGGACTCGACCCGCTCGACGGCCGGATGCTGCGCCTGCTCCGGGAGCGTCCGCGTGAGGGCCTGCTGGAGATCGCCCGCCGACTCGGCGTCGCGCGCGGCACGCTACAGGCACGCCTGGACCGGCTGACCCGCTCCGGGGTGGTGACCGGCTACGGGCCGGACGTGGACGTCGCCGCTCTCGGGCATGTGGTCGAGGCGTTCACCACGTTCGAGGTGAACCAGCCGGCCCGTGAGGCCATCGCCGCGCGCCTCCGCGCCGTGCCGCAGATCCTCGAGGCCCACATCGTGACGGGCCCCGGGGACATCTGGTGTCGCATCGCGGGCACGAGCAACCAGCACGTGCAACAGGTGATCGACCAAGTCCTCGAGGTACCGGGCGTCCGCCGCAGCTCGACGGTCATCGCGCTGAGCGCGGTCATCCCTTACCGGGTCCAGCCCTTGGTCGACGAGGTGGCCGGTCTGCCACGCCAGCGGGATGCCCACCGCGGATGACCGGCGACCGGGACCCGCTCCGGTGTCCAGTCAAAAGGCGAGCACATCCCCCACGTCGAGTTGGGGACCCCCGCGTCGGCACCGGCGGGGGAGGGCGGTCAGCGCCTGCGCCGTGTTGAGAGTTCCGCGACTCTGTTCACGAGACCCGACAGCATGCGGACACGAGATCGGGCAGCACCCGAAGCACTGCGGGCATCGAACAGTTCATGGCTTCGGGCAGCGCGGGCCCCTGCGAGTCGGCACGGGCCCGCGGTGTAAACGGCAGCGGAGCGTTGGGACCTGCCCGCCAGCTGAGCGCCATCCTGGCCGACACGGCTTACCGTCTGCTGCCCGCCGGACGGACCGGCCTCACTTCAGGTGCCGGGCGAAGAACCCGGCCGCTTCCTCCCCTGCGAACTGCGGGACGCCCGTGTGCCCGCCCATATGGGCGTGCAGGGACTTCTCCCTGCTGCCGAAGGCGTCGAACAGGTCCAGGGCTGCCTGCCGGTCGTTCCCTTCGTCGTCCCACTGCAACAGGACATGCAGCGGAATGGTGATCCGGCGGGCCTCCTCGAACATGGCGCGAGGCACGAAACTCCCGGCGAAGAAGCCGGCGGCCACGATGCGTGGCTCGACCACCGCCAACCGGATGCCGATGGAGATCACTCCCCCCGAGTACCCGACCGGGCCGCCGATCTCGGGCAGCGACAGGAGGGCGTCCAGGGCACCCTGCCATTCCGGGACCGACTTCTCGACGAGCGGGAGGACGAGGGCGTCGATGATGTCGTCGCCGACCGGCTCGCCTGCTTTCATAGCCCGGCGCAGGTCGGCACGGGCCTGCTCGGCGGCGGCCCAACGGGGCCGGTCACCGCTCCCGGGGAGCTCGATGGTGGCCGCGGCGAAGCCCTGCGCCGCGGAGTGCCGGGCCCGGGCCACCAGCCGGGGGTACATCTTGCGCAGTCCGAGCGGGGGGTGGCCGAGCAGGATCAGCGGGACCGGTGCGGATGGGGATGCGGACGCGGGCATCCACAGGATGCCGGGGAACTCACCGAGGGTGAATGCGCGCTCGAGGACGTCGTCGTCGAGACGCTGTTCGGAAGTGAATCGCATGGTCGTGCCTTTCGGGAGTGCACTGGAACGGCGCTCCCGGACGACGACCTATCGCCCGACCGTGACCCCGCAGGAGAGCACCCATGTCGATACGTTCACGGGTACCACCTCCTCGTTGTCTGGCACGGCTGCCGGAAACGTAGCAGTGGTCGCGGTGGTCCGCCAAACGGGTTTTCGCGTCGACTTCCTGGCCGGATGCCAAGGGGTTGGCACACCACGCTTCACCACCCGTCTAAGGGCCACCAAAATGGCACCTCCCGCGTTCCGGGCTCGCCGTACTGCTTCCGCCAAGTCGCTCGCGGAGGGCTTTCTGTGTCCCCGGCGGCGGGCCGGGGCCCGGCACGCCGCGGAGGGCAGGTGTGCCGGGCACCGGCTCGCGGAAGCCGCGGTGCAACCCTGCTCCCTCTGATTTCTGCGGGGTCGTCGCACCGCAACCGGCCCTTGCAACGGCTGGGACAGCGGCACGTCACGTTCCGATGATCCAGGACAGGGTGGTGGTACAGGTGTTGCCCTGTGCGTATGCGGCGCTGAGGTCGAGGGCCTTGGCGCTGTCGGGGATCGCTGCCTTGACCTTGTGGGTGTCGGTGTCGGCGAGGGTGCCCTCTGCGACGGTCTTGCCGTCGGCGGTCAGAGTCCATCGCACGTGCGGAGGACAGCCTTTCGCGGGTTGAGCGGTGAGATTGCCCGGCAGGGTGCTGGCTTGATCCGTCAGCGTGAAGCGAGTTCGGACGGCGCGCGCGCTGCGTAACGTCCAGGTGTAGGTGGTGGTGCTCTCGCCGAACATGCCGACGCCTGACTGATCGACGGTGGGCCTGCTGCCGGAGGCATAGGTGACTGGTCCGGGCGGGGCCGGGACGAACGCCAGGAAAAGAGCGAGCAGCGCAGTCACCGCGACGAACCCGGCACACCCTCCAAGGAGCACCTTGCGTTCCCCCGTCCATCTGCTGGGCCGCCCTTGCGGGGTGCGCAGCTGTGACGTGCACGCGGGTGTCTGCCGTTCAGCTGTGTCACAGGCCGGCAGGACGGACGAGGGGGCAGGGGCGTCTGGGGTGGTCTCGCCCTGGGCGGCCACCGGACCATCGTTCTCACGTGGCTCTTCCGTACTGCCGGGACGCCCGGCGTCGCCCATGGGCTGTGCAGGTGCGGCTGCGACCGCAGGGTGAGCGCCCCGCGTCAGAGTTGACGACCATTGCTCCGAGCTGGGGCTATGGATTGCTTCAGCTCGTGGGTCAATCCAGGCTGGTTCCTCAGGGCCCAGTTCTTCGTGCTGGGCGAGGACCTGGCTGACGATGTCATCGAGGTCAGCGTTCAGCGCTCGCTCGGCAACGAACGCGGTCAGCTGCGCGTCCTGTCGCGTCGCGTCCTGCTGCGCCGCACGCAGTTGAGCGTGAGCCTGACGCAGTTCCTCCTGCAAGCGGCCGATGGTGTGCTGAGCCTGTTCCTGCTCCGCGCCGGCTTCGGCAACGAGCGCGTCGGCACGGTCTCGCTGTGCTCGAAGCGCCTGTGCGGCTTCCTCCCGCGCTGCTTCCGCTTCCGCACGTGCCACCGAAGCCTGGCTGCGGGCGGCGTCGGCATCGGCGCGCGCCGAGCGGGCCGCAGCGTGGCCGGCCTGGGCCTGATCACGCCAGTGGGTCTCCCGCGCCCGCATGGCCGCCTCGACCACGGCGGCCTGTTCAGCGGCCGCTTGCAGGGTCTCGCAGGCCTGGGCGAGTCGCTCCAGCAAGAGTGCTTCCCGCTCCTGCCAGGCCTCCCGCTGCGCCACCGACTCCTGTCGGAGTTCCTCCTTCTCCCGCAGGTGCCATTCGGCCTGTTCCTGCCAGTGTTCGACCTGCGCTCGGGCCGTGGCCACGTCCTGACGCATCCTGGCCACCTCGGCGGAGGCATCCTCCAGCTCGTGCCTCACACGCTGCTCTCGCACACGCAGACGGTCCATCTCCCGCCCGGCGGTTCCCAGCGCCCGCCGCTGGACAGCCTGCACCCGCCGTGCCCGCTTCACCCGCTCGTCCAGCCGCGCCCCCCGAAGTTTGTGCTGCTCCAGACTCCTCTCGAGCCGGGCGATCCCATGCTGCTGCAAACCCACCAGCAGGCGCGTACCGGCGTACGCGTCGACCACCTCGTACACCTGGTACACGAAGGGCGAACGCTCTCGCAGTGCCGGCTTGTACGCCGCCCACAGCTCCTCCACGTCCTGGCGACTCGGCGTACCGCGCTCCTCCTCCAGAACGCTTAACAGATCAAAAAGGACATCACGCGTGGGCACCATCTCGCCCTTGGCCATCCGCCGCACCGACGGCTCCCCACGGCCCGACCGGAGCGGATCCGACCGCTTGCCTCGCGCAGCGCCAGGCTTGTCGAGCTGGCCCTCAGCCTCGCCGGCCAGGGTGCCCGGTTCCTCGTCCCGAGCGTCAGGAGCCACCGCACGCAGAAGACGCTGCGCGATGTCCTTCTGCGTCAGCGGCGGATCCCCGTTCATGAGCGGGCCGAAAACGACACGGCGCACCGTGACTGCCCAACTGGACACCGGCGGGGACAGGTTCTCGGCGATCGGCCCTAGGTTCTGTCCGGCAGATCATGTGACTTTGCGACCGGACACTCGTTGGTTGGGGCATGGGTCGGGGGGATCTGACGAATCACGAGTGGTCGCT